>NZ_CALRZC010000086.1:0-31333 GCF_943372545.1 Variovorax sp. YR752
TGACGCGCGCCGACCCCGGCGCTGCGCGTCTCGTCGCCGCCCAAATCGCCCCCAGCGGGCACCGCCTGCCGCGAAGTCCACCAGTGGGGTTCCTCGACCGGCATGCCACCGCTGGTTCAGCAAAGGCGCGCCCGGGCAGGCGCAGGCGCGCCTCTGAGGCGCCGAGAAGCACAGGGCTCGGGGCCGCGCGCGCAGCGCGCATCGTCTTCTGACTCGTCGCGGTTGTCCGAACGTAGCGACCGCAGGGAGCGTAGTGAGTTCTGCGACGGGCCACGAGACCGAGCATCGCAGGGGAGTCGGCGCGCAGCGGCGACCGCCGAGGCGAAGCGCCGGAGCCTGCCCGGGCGCGCCTTTGCCGCGCCGACCTCAACATGCAAAGTAGACGTCGAAGTTCCGCTCAGGGCCGCGAACGTACACCGAGGACAAGTTCGTTCCTTGAGTCTTCAACGCAGTTCGATATCAGCCAGCCTCGACGATGGCAGCCAGCGCTGCCGGGTCGATCACCAGGTCGAGGTGGCCGAGGCCCGGCATCATGCGCACCTTCAACTTCGGCTGGAGCGGCTCCAACAGCGGCGCATAGGCCTCGGCGCGGAACAGTTCGTCGCGCTCGCCGACGATCACTGTAGTGGGGCGCCGGATGGCGCGCACGTCGCCGAGGTAGTCCTCGTGCGGGCGGTAGGAGGTCTGCAGGCGGAAGGAGTAGGTGGCGGTGCGTGTGGCCGCCGCCTCGGGCGGCAGCGCGAAGGCCAGCACCGGCAGGTGCCCGAAGGCCTGCACGCCGAGGCGGTCGAGGATGGTCAGCGCGACGATGCGCGGCATGTTCACCTTCACCCAGCCGCCGGTGTCCGGCCGCGCGGTCGGCGCGGACTGATGCAGCAAGGGCGCGACCATCACGTAGCGGTCGAACAGCTCGGCGTTGGCGCCGCCGGCGGTGCGAAGTGCGAAGCCGCCGCCGGATGAGAAGCCGACCATCGTCAGCGAGGCGCCGGGGTGGCGCTGGCGCAGTGCGGCGACCGTGTCGGCGATGTCCTCATCGAGTTGCCCGACGTGGTGGATGTCGCCGCGGCGGCCGCTCTGGCCATGGCCGCGCATGTCCAGTGCGTAAGCGGCGATGCCGGCCTCGGCCAGCGCACGACCGACCAGGTGCATGTTGCGGCCGTCGGCCGACGAGCCGTGGGCCATCAGCACCAGCTTCGTCGCCGGGGTGGCCGGCAGGTAGGCGCGCATCGCCAGCAGCACGCCGTCGCGGGCGGGGATCGTCTGCACCGGTGGCGCGCCGCTGCTGTCGATGCGCCGGCCGGCCTGGGCGATGCTGGCCAGTGGCGGCGGGGCCTGGGTCGGCCAGGCGATCGCGGCGATCAGCAGGGCCGCGCAGACGGCGATGGCGGCGAGCAGGCGGCGCACGACGGCGCGGAGGGTGGGGTGCAGGTTCATGGCGCCAGTCTGCGCGGCTGCTGCTGCCGGGTCGACCCGGCTGCGACGAAGCGGCGCCGCCCGGCGCGAAACGCCGCTACAGCCGCGCGAGAAAGGCGTCGTAGCGCGCGAAGAAGGCGTCGGGCTGCTCGAAGAAGACCAGCGCGCCGGTGTCGAAGGGGTCGAAGCGCCAGTTGGCGCGGCCGGTGAAGGCCGCCTTGCCGCGGTAGTCGACGAAGTCGCCGCGGCTGCCGTGGCTCATCCATACCGGCAGCGCAAGGCTCTCGTAGACGCGGTGGATGTCGGCACTGAACAGGCCGCCGCCGAGGAAGTGCAGCGGCGCATGCCTTGCTTCGGGGGCGCGGGTGACGGCCACGGCGTACTGCCAGAGGTCCTCATCGATTTCCCGGCGGCCCCAGGTCTTCTCGAGGAAGAAGCGGATCACGCCCGGCCGCGTCAGTGCGCTGAACAGGCCACGGCTCCACAGCGGCAGCGACAGCACCCGGTGAAGCCCCGGCACGGCGCGCGTGCTGCCGGGAGGGCCGTCGCGTCGCTTGGTGCCATTGAACCCGGTCGGGCTGACCAGCGCCAGGCTGCGGAACAGTGCCGGCGCCTCGCTCACCGCGCGGGCCGCGAACTCGCAGCCCAGCGACAGCGCCATCACGTCGATCGGCCTGCCGCCGTGCCGGCGCTGCAACTCGCGCGCGGCGCAGAGCACGGCGTCGGTCATCAGCCGGGGTGTGTAGGCGCGCTCGCTGCGCTCGGACAGGCCGAAGCCCGGCAGGTCGACCGCGATCACCGGGCGTCGCGTGGCGTAGCGCTCCCATGCCGGGCGCATCTCGCGCGACGAGCCGGCGGCGTTGACGCTGTGCACCAGCAACAGCGGTGCTGCGCTGGCGGCATCGCCTGGCGGCTCGGAGAGATACAGCGCCAGCCGTCCCGCATCGCCACGCAACTCGAGCAGCCGGCCCGGCAGGGCGGGCGGCAAGGTCGGGGCAGGGGCAGGGGCTGTCGTCATGTCGGCCGGCGCACTATAGCCGCGCAGGCCGCAGCGCCTCGAACGGGCCGGTTCGTGACCGGCTGCACGAACCGGCCGCCGAGGGGCAGGCCGTGTAGGAATCTGCCTGACACACGCTGTGGAGGAAAGTGGACTCAAGCCCTGGAGATGGGCTGATGTTCCAGCCCAGTTGCACTGCTCACAATTCCTTCCATGCCGTCACGAAAGGCGGCTGCCAGACCCGAGTGACACAGACCAAGACAAGCAAGACAACCCGGAGCACTGCAATGAACGCCGACCAGATCCTCACCGAAATCCGCGAAGCCAACCTGTCCTACCTGATGCTGGCGCAGAGCCTGATCCGCGCCGACCGCGAGCAGGCGCTGTACCGACTGGGCATCAGCGAGGAGACCGCGTCGATGATCGCGCTGCTGACCCCCGCGCAGATGATGAAGATCGCCGCCGGCAACACGCTGCTGTGCAAGTTCCGCATGGACGACGACCTGGTCTGGGGCCTGCTGACCAACCACGGCAAGTCGGCCGCCAACGACACCACGACGCGCCTGCATGCGTCGATCCTGATGGCCGGCCGCCACCAAGAGGCCGCCTGATCATGGCCCGCGTCAAGAGCATCCTCACCGAGGCCCGCCAGATCGAGCGTGCCGTCACGCTGATCCACCTGGGTGCGCGCCTGCAGGTGCTGGAGTCGGAGACCGATCTGTCCTACGAGCGCCTGCTGCGCCTGTACAAGGAAGTCTCCGGCAAGTCGCCGAGCAAGGGCCAGCTGCCCTTCTCGACAGACTGGTTCATGACCTGGCAGCCGAACATCCACGCCAGCCTGTTCCTGAACATCCACGAGTACCTGAACAAGGTCGCCGAGATGGACGAGATCGACACCGTCATCAAGGCCTACCAGCTCTACCAGGAGCAGACCACCGCCCAGGGCCTGGAAGCGCTGCTGTCGGTGACGCGCGCCTGGCGCCTGGTCAAGTTCGTCGACAACGGCATGCTCACCATGACGAAATGCTCGAAATGCAGCGGCCATTTCGTCACCCATCCGCACGAGATTGCGAAACACTACGTCTGTGGCCTGTGCAATCCGCCGGCCCGCGCCGGCAAGGGCCACGCCGCCGGCTCGATCAAGGTCGCGGCCGAGCGCGCGACGGCGCACTGAAGTTTTCCGCCGGCCCGTCGATAACGGGTTGGTGAAACAGGTTTCTTGCTTGTCTCCTCCTGGCACGTCCCTAGTGCCTTCGACGCGGGTCCCTCGGGACCCGCTCTTTTCTTTGGGCGTCCGGTTTTCACCGGCTTCTCCCGCTCAAGACCACCTCCCGCACTGCCGATAAGACCTCGAAGCCGGGCCGATGTGGCGTCCGGCGAACCACCACGAATAAGCGCAAGTCATGTTCGTCATCATCGGTTGGGTCGTTGCGATGGGCTGCATCTTCGGCGCCTACATCGTGCACGGGGGCAACATGGGGGTCATCCTCAAGGCGCTGCCCACGGAGATGCTCGCCATCATGGGCGGTGCGCTCGGCGCGTTCGTGGTCAACAACCAGCCCAAGGTGCTGAAGGCGACGCTCGGCGGCCTCGGCGGCGTGTTCAAGGGCTCCAAGTACACGAAGGCGCGTTACATGGAGCTGCTCGCGCTGCTCTACGACATCCTGCAGAAGGCGCGCAAGGAAGGCCTGATGTCCATCGAGAAGGACGTCGAGGACCCGCACAGCTCGGCGCTGTTCCAGAAGTACGCCACCGTCGGCAGCGACCACCACGTGGTCGAGTTCGTCACCGACTACCTGCGCATGATGGTGTCGGGCAACCTGAACGCCCACGAGATCGAGTCGCTGATGGACAGCGAGATCGAGACCCACCACCACGAGGCGCACGCCCCGGCCGCCGCGGTCGCCCGCCTGGCCGGTGCGCTGCCGGCCTTCGGCATCGTCGCCGCGGTGCTCGGCGTCGTCAACACCATGGGCTCGGTCGGCCAGCCGCCGGCGGTGCTCGGCGGCATGATCGGCTCGGCGCTGGTCGGCACGTTCCTCGGCATTCTTCTCGCGTATGCGGTGGCCGAGCCCCTGGCCGGGCTGATGGAGCAGAAGGTCGACGAGGGCTCGAAGGAGCTGCAGTGCATCAAGACCACGCTGCTGGCCAGCATGCAGGGCTACGCGCCGCAGGTGGCCGTCGAGTTCGGCCGCAAGGTGCTGTACTCGACCGAGCGCCCGACCTTCAGCGAACTCGAAGGCCACGTCAAGGGTAAGAAGTAAATGAAGCCCCTCGTCCGACGAGTACGTCGGCCGATCCCCCGAGGGGATGCGGGCCGGCGCGGTCCACGAAGTGGGCCGCTTCGTGGCCCACGGAGCGGCCCGGCGCTCGGCCCGCTAGCGTACGGAGGCGACGATGGCAGGTGACTCGAAGAAGCTCCAGCCGATCATCGTCAAGAAGATCAAGAAGGGTGGCCATGGCCACCACGGCGGCGCGTGGAAGATCGCCTACGCCGACTTCGTGACCGCGATGATGGCCTTCTTCCTGCTGATGTGGCTGCTCGGCTCGACCACCGAAGGCGACAAGAAGGGCATCGCCGACTACTTCAACTCGCCGCTGAAGATCGCCATGCTGGGCGGCTCGGGCTCGGGCGACTCGTCCTCGATCATCAAGGGCGGGGGCACCGACCTGTCGCGCAGCGGCGGCCAGGTCAAGCAGGGCGATGTCGAAGCCAAGAAGCGCACCATCAACCTGCAGGCCCTGAAGGCCGAGCACAAGCGCGCCGAGATGGCCAAGCTGCAGGCGGTCAAGGAGAAGGTGGAGGAGGTGCTCGCCTCCAACCCCAAGCTCGCCGCGATGCGTTCGCAGATCCGCCTGGACATGACCGAGGACGGGCTGCGCATCCAGATCGTCGACGAACTGAACCGCGCAATGTTCGACAGCGGCAGCGCGGTCGTGCAGCCGCACATGCGTGAACTGCTGCGCGAGATCGGCAGCGTGCTCGCTGAAGTGCCCAACCGGCTGACGCTGGAGGGCCACACCGACGCGCAGCGCTTCGCTGCCGGCGACCACGGCTACGGCAACTGGGAACTGTCCAGCGACCGGGCCAACGCCTCGCGCCGCGAACTGGTGATGGGCGGGCTGCCCGACGAGCACGTGCTGCGCGTGCAGGGCCTCGCCTCCAGCCAGCCCTTCGAACCCGACGACCCGGCCAGCCCGGCGAACCGGCGCATCAGCATCATCGTGATGAACCGCGAAGCCGAAGACCGCATCCTGCGCCCAGGCCCGCCGGTCGAGCCCGCAGCGGCTCCGCAACCGGAACTTGTCGACCACACCGTGGTGGAGCCGGTCTCAACTTTCGTTCCGCCCGCCCGATAACTTCACGAGCTTGTCCGCAACGAGGACCGACATGAGCAACCCCACCGACCTGAAATTCCTGATCGTCGACGACTTCTCCACCATGCGGCGCATCGTGCGCGGCCTGCTCAAGGAGATGGGCTGCAACAACGCCGAGGAGGCCGAGGACGGCGCCGTGGCGTTGAACATGCTGAAGAACGCGAAGTTCGACTTCGTCGTCAGCGACATCAACATGCCCAACATGACCGGCTTCGAGCTGCTGGCCGCGATCAAGAAGGACGAGTCGCTCAAGCACCTGCCGGTGCTGATGGTGACCGCCGAGGCGCGCAAGGAGGACATCGTGCGCGCAGCGCAGGATGGTGCCGCCGGCTACATCGTCAAACCTTTCACGAAGGCGACGCTGGAAGAGAAGGTGCAGAAGATCCTGCAGAAGCTCGCCGCCACCGCCTGACCCCCCGCCACTCCAGGGACAACAACATGAAGATGGACGATCTCCCGGAACTGGCGAACCAGACGGCCGCCGCCGCTTCGCCCGAGGTGTTCCACCAGCTCGGCGTGATCACCCGCCAGCTGCACGACACGCTGACGCAGCTCGGCGTGATGCCCAAGCTGCAGACTGCGGCCGATGGTCTGCCCGACGCGCGCAGCCGGCTCAACTACATCGCCACCAAGACCAGTGACGCAGCCAACAAGGTGCTCAACTCGGTCGATTCGGCCAAGGCCGACCATGCGCACATCTCCAGCGAGACGCGGCGCATCGCGCAGGCCATCGTCAAGGACCCGGTCAAGGCCGTGGCCTCCGGCGCGGTGATGAACTTCGTCGGCGACGTCGAGGCGGCCACGGCGCGCATCGACGCGCACCTGACCGACATCATGATGGCGCAGGACTTCCACGACCTCACCGGCCAGGTGGTGGCCAAGGTGGTCTCGCTGGCCACCGAGCTGGAGGACAGCCTGGTCAAGCTGCTGGTGCAGGCCGCGCCGCCCGAGCAGGCGCAGAAGGTCGAATCGAGTGTTCTCAACGGCCCGGTGGTGAACCCGGAAGGCCGCACCGACGTGGTCAAGGACCAGGCGGAAGTCGACGACCTGCTGGCCAGCCTGGGCTTCTAGCCGCCCACTGCGTCACACCCCGCCGGAAGGGCCGCGATAAGCGGCCCTTTTTGCGTGCTGATCCGGCTCAAGTTCCAGGCCCCGCCCGGAACAATGGCCTGGCCCCCTCGATGCGGGGCGTCACGCCATGGCCGACCAGGACGCACAGGACCGCAATCTCCCAGCCTCAGCCCGCAAGCTGCAGAAAGCGCGCGAGCAGGGCCAGGTCGCGCGTTCGCGTGACCTCGGGCACTTCGCCGCCATCGCGGTGGGTGGCGCGCTGCTGGTGGCGGCGATGCCGCTGGCCACCGGCTGGCTGCAGCAGGGCCTGGCACAGGCGCTGCGCTTCGACGCGCGCGCCGTCGCCAACCCGCACTACATGATCGAGCGCCTGGCCGAACTGACCACGACGATGATGTGGATGGTGCTGCCGCTGGGCGTGGTGATGATGCTGGTGGCGGTCGCGGTCAGCGTCGTCTCGGGCGGCTGGAACTTCACGCTCAAGCCGCTGCTGGAGCCCAAGTTCGCCTTCCTCAACCCGGTCGCCGGCGTCATGCGGCTGTTCTCCAAGCGCCAGATGATCGAGGCGCTGAAGGCGTGCGGGCTGGCGCTGATCCTCGGCACCATCGGCGGCCTCTACCTGCGCGCGCACATCGGCGACTTCGCCGCGATGCTGGGCATGAGCCTGCCGGCCGCGGTGAGCAGCGCCGCCGGCACCGTGCTCGGCGGCATGGCGCTGCTGGTGCTCGCGCTGGCTGCGTTCGCGGCGGTGGACGTGCCGCTGCAGCGCAAGCTGCACGCCGACCAGTTGAAGATGAGCCACCAGGAAGCCAAGCAGGAGCACAAGGAGTCCGAGGGCAACCAGGAGGTCAAGGGCAAGCAGAAGGCGAAGATGCGCGAGGTCTCGCGCCGCCGCATGCTGGCCGCCATCCCGCAGGCAGACCTGGTGGTGATGAACCCGACCCACTACGCCGTTGCGCTGAAGTACGAGGACGGCCGGATGGGCGCGCCGCGCGTGGTCGCCAAGGGCGCCGACCTGCTGGCGCTGAAGATCCGCGACATCGCCAAGGACGCCAAGGTGCCGGTGCTGCAGGCGCCGGTGCTCGCCCGCGCGCTGTATGCACACACCAAGCTGGACCAGGAGATCCCGCAGGCGCTGTTCGCCGCGGTGGCCCAGGTGCTGGCCTACGTCTACCAGCTGCGTGCCGCGATGGCCGGCCGCGGCGCAGCGCCCGGCGAACTGCCCGAACTGCCGGTGCCGCCCGAGCTCGACCCGCACCACACCCCCGCGCCTGACATGGAGCACTTCGAATGACCCCCTTCGTCAAGCAACTGCAGGACATGCTCGGGCCGAACGGCCGCGCACTGCGTGCGCTGATGGCGCCGCTGGCGGTGATCATGATCCTGGCGATGATGGTGCTGCCGCTGCCGCCCTTCGCGCTGGACCTGCTGTTCACCTTCAACATCGCGATGGCGCTGATGGTGATGATGGTGGCGTCGTACATGATCAAGCCGCTGGACTTCGCCGCCTTCCCGACGGTGATCCTGCTGACCACGCTGCTGCGCCTGTCGCTCAACGTCGCCTCCAGCCGCGTCGTGCTGATGGAGGGGCACACCGGGCCGGGCGCGGCGGGCCAGGTGATCGAGTCCTTCGGCCACTTCCTGATCGGCGGCAACTTCGCGGTCGGCCTGATCGTCTTCGCCATCCTGGTGGTGATCAACTTCATCGTCGTCACCAAGGGCGCCGAGCGCATCGCCGAAGTCGGTGCGCGCTTCACGCTGGACGCGATGCCCGGCAAGCAGATGGCGATCGACGCCGACCTCAACGCCGGCCTGATCGACGAGAAGGAAGCCAAGCGCCGCCGCCAGGAAGTCGGCGACGAGGCGGAATTCTTCGGCTCGATGGACGGTGCCAGCAAGTTCGTGCGCGGCGATGCCATCGCCGGGCTGCTGATCCTGTTCATCAACATCATCGGCGGCTTCGTCATCGGCGTGGCCCAGCACGGCCTGTCGGCCGGCGAGGCGGCCAACAGCTACATCCTGCTGGCGGTGGGCGACGCGCTGGTCGCGCAGATCCCGGCGCTGCTGATCTCGGTGGCGGCGGCGATGGTGGTGTCGCGCGTCGGCAAGGAGCAGGACGTCGGCAGCCAGATTGCCAAGCAGGTGTTCAATTCGCCGCGCTCGCTGGCGGTCACCGCCGGCGTGATCGGCGCGCTCGGCCTGATCCCGGGCATGCCCAACCTGGTGTTCCTGACGATCGGCTCGGCGCTGGGCTACGCCGCCTGGTGGATGAAGGAGCGCGACCGCAAGCTCAAGGAGCAGGAGCCGGTGCGCCCGGCCGAGGCCGCGCAGGCCAATCCGGAGGCGACCTGGGACGACCTGCAGCCGGTCGACACACTGGGCCTGGAAGTCGGCTATCGGCTCATCGCGCTGGTCGACAAGACGCGCCAGGGCGACCTGCTCGCGCGCATCAAGGGCGTGCGCAAGAAGTTCGCGCAGGACGTCGGCTTCCTGCCGCCGCCGGTGCACATCCGCGACAACCTCGAACTCAAGCCCAGCGCCTACCGCATCACGCTGCGCGGCGCGGTGGTCGGCGAGGGCGAGGCCTACCCCGGCATGCTGCTGGCCATCAACCCCGGCGGAGCGAGCACCAACCTCATCGGCACACGCACCGTCGACCCGGCGTTCGGACTGCCTGCGGTGTGGATCGAGGAGCGCCAGCGAGAGGCTGCACAGATGGGCGGATTTACCGTCGTTGATTGCTCGACCGTCGTGGCGACCCATCTTTCACACTTGATGCAACTCCACGCGGCCAAGTTGCTCGGTCGTGTCGAGACGCAACAGCTGGTCGAGCATGTGACCAAGCTGGCCCCCAAGCTGATCGAGGACGTCGTGCCCAAGATGGTCGGAATCGCCGCGCTGCAGAAGGTCCTCCAGCTCTTGCTGGAAGAAGGCGTGCACATCCGCGACATGCGCTCGATCGTCGAGTGCCTGGCCGAGCACAGCGCCACCGTGACCGACCCGGCCGAGCTGGCGCGGCGCATCCGCATCCACCTGGCGCCGTCGATCGTGCAGCAGATCTACGGCCCCACGAAGGAGCTCGACGTGATCGCGCTCGAACCCGACCTCGAGCGCCTGGTGACCCAGGCGCTGAACTCGCCGCACGGCGCCGTGCTCGACCCCGGCGTGGCCGACACGCTGGCGCGCCGCGCCGCCGAGTCCGCGCAGCGCCAGGAAGACCTGGGCGTGCCGGCCTGCCTGCTGGTGCCGGACATGATCCGCGCGCCGATGGCCCGGCTGCTCAAGCGCGCCGCCCCCCGTCTGCGCGTGCTCGGGCACAGCGAGATCCCTGAAACGCATTCGATCCGTATCGGCTCGGTGATAGGAGCACAGGCATGAACTGCAAACGCTTCACGGCACGTACCTCGCGCGAGGCGCTGACCCTGGTGCGCCAGGCTTTCGGCGAAGACGCCGTCGTGCTCTCCACCAAGCCCTGCCCGGAAGGTGTCGAGGTGCTGGCGATGGCGCCGGAGGGCATGGCGCACATCGAGCAGCTCTCTGCCACGGCGCCGAAGGTGAGCGCCCCCGCGGTCAGGCAGACGCCGCCGGCGCGCAAGGGCAAGAGCCTGGCCGAACGCATCGAGCCCGAAGCGGCGGCGACGCCGGTGGAAGACGACGTGCGCAAGCTGTCGATGAGCACGCTGTCGTTCCAGGATTTCGTTCGCGAGCGCATGCTCAAGCGCCGCCAGGACGCGATGAGTGACGTCTCGCGCTTCCCCGACGACGCCGTCGACATGCCGATCATCGGCTCCTACACCGAGGTGCCGCCGGCGCCGCCCGTGCAGGCCGCGCGTCCCGCCGCGCCGGTGCGCCCTGCGGCCCGCGCCGCCGAGCCGGTGGTCGAGCGCAGCGGTGCGCTGAACGCCCGCATGAACGGCGCCGTGCCGGCGCCGGCGATGCCCGCCCGCGCCGCCGCGCCGGTGCCCGTTCTGCATGACACGCCGGCGCTGGCCGCCGAGGTGCCGCCCGCCGCCACGCGCCGCGAGCAGGAAGAGATGATGAAGGAACTGCGCCTCGTGAAGGGCCTGATCGAGGAGCGCTTCGGCGCCCTGGCCTTCATGGAGAAGCTGCAGCGCCAGCCGGCGCAGGCGCGCCTGACGCAGAAGCTGCTCGACTGCGGCTTCTCGCCGGCGCTGATCCGCAAGCTGGCCGACGCGATGCCGCACGAGGTGGTCGACGAGAGCGGTTGGGCCGCTTCGGTGCTCGAGCGCAACATCGTCACCGGCGAGGCCGACGGCGCGCTGGAGGACCAGGGCGGCGTCTACGCGCTGGTCGGCGCCACCGGCGTCGGCAAGACGACCAGCACGGCCAAGATCGCCGCCGCGTTCGCCGCCAAGTACGGCGCCGCCAACCTCGGCCTGATCACGCTGGACGCCTACCGCGTCGGCGCCCACGAGCAGTTGCGCGCCTACGGCCGCATCCTCGGCGTGCCGGTGCACACCGCGCACGACCGCGCCTCGCTGGAAGACCTGCTGGAACTGCTGGCGCAGAAGAAGATGGTGCTGATCGACACTGCCGGCATGGCGCAGCGCGACAGCCGCACCCGCGAGCTGCTCGACATGCTGCAGCACCGCGCGATCAAGCGCCTGCTGGTGGTCAACGCCGCCTCGCAGGGCGAGACCATCGAGGACGTGATGATCTCCTACCGCGCCGCCAGCTGCTGCGGCGTGGTGCTGTCCAAGCTCGACGAGGCGGTCAAGCTGGGCCCTGCGCTGGACGCGCTGATCCGCCACAAGCTGAAGGTGGTCGGCGTGGCCAACGGCCAGCGTGTGCCGGAGGACTGGCACCGCCTGTCGGCCAACGCGCTGGTGCACCGCGCGCTGCGCGGCGGCGGCAGCTCGGCCTACAAGCTCGACGCCGGCGACGTCAACCTGATCTTCGCGGCGCCGCGCAGCGGCCTGCTGCACGCTGCGGCCACGCACTGAGCGCGGCGGGCCACGAACCAATACCGACAACGACATCACCGCTGCCCTGCCGAAGATGCGCCACGACGACTCCAAGACCATGCCGCTGGACCAGGCCGATGGCCTGCGCCGCCTGTTTGCCCGCCACCGCGTGAAGCTCATTCCGGTGGTCTCCAACCCGCATGTCGCCTTCGGCGGCATGCTGCTCGAGCGCCTGTGTGTCGGCTTTGCCGAGCATGGCCTGCACGTGCTGGTGGCCGACGCTTCCGAGCGCGCCAGCGCGGCCTCCGAGCTGGCGGTGATGGACCTGCGCGACGCCATCGAGCGCCTGTCCGACCAGGTGTCGTACCTGGCGGCGCGCGGCCTGCCGATCCGCCACGTCGATGCGACCGGCTCGACCGCGCCCTTCCTGCAGGCGCTGTCGGATGCCGCGCCGCGCGCCGAAGTGATCCTGGTTCATGCACCCGCCAACGAACTCTGCCGGCTGTTCGCGCGCAGCGCCGAACTGGCGCGGCGCAGCGGCGACGAGAGCGCGCTGGTGCGCCCGCTGCTGCTGGCCGACGACCGGCCGGCCAGCGTGACCCACGCCTATGCGGCGATGAAGCTGCTGTCGCAGCGCGCCGGCCTGGTCGTGCACGACCTGCTGCTCGGCGCCGCGCCGAACTCGCCGCGCGCCGAGCGCATCGCGATGCAGCTGGCCACCTGCGCCGACGACTTCCTCGGCGCGGTGCTGCGCGACTGGGTGCGCCTCGACCCCGCCACCGATGCGAGCGAGCCGCCCTGCGAACCGCTGCGCCGCTGGGTGCGCGAGACGCTGCGCCTGGATGCCACGCCGGCCTCGATGGCCGCGCCGTACTACGTCGACCGTCCGCAGCACGCTGCGGCCGGCTGGGCGATGAACTGATCTCGGGAGCCAAGCGATGTACACCGCCAAGGGACGCCTCGACCTCGACTCGATGCTCAAGCAGTACAGCCCGCTGGTGCGCCGGCTGGCCCACCAGATGATCGCCAAGCTGCCGGCCAACGTGGAGCTCGACGACCTGATCCAGGTCGGCATGATCGGCCTGGCCGACGCGCTGTCGCGCTTCGACGAGGCGCAGGGCGTGCAGTTCGAGACCTTCGCGACGCAGCGCATCCGCGGCGCGATGCTCGACGAGCTGCGCGGCAACGACTACCTGTCGCGCGGCACGCGCAAGCAGCAACGCTCGATCGAGAGCGCGGTGCACAAGCTCGAGCAGAAACTCGGCCGCGCGCCGGCGGAGAGCGAGATCGCCCGCGAGATGGGCCTCAGCCTGGTCGAGTACCAGGAGCTGCTCGGCAAGGTGCGCGGCACGCAGCTCGTCTACCTGGAAGACATGTCCGGCGACGACGGTGACAACGACTACCTCGATCGCCACGTCGCCGACGAGCAGGCCAACCCGCTCGCGCAGCTGCAGGACCACCGCATGCGCGAGGCGCTGGTCGAGGCGATCAAGCATCTGCCCGAGCGTGAACAGTACGTGATGTCGATGTACTACGAGCACGACATGAACCTGAAGGAGATCGCGGCGGTGCTCAAGGTCACCGAATCGCGTGTCTGCCAACTTCACAGCCAGTCGATCGCGCGCCTGCGCGTGAAGCTGCGCGAATACTGAACCGCGGAGGTCTTCCATGTTGAGTCTGCTTCGCCGGCGCCAGGGCGCCGAGGAGCCGGCAGCAGTCCAGCCGGTGCAGGAATCGTCCGACGCGGCGACGCTGCGCGCCGCGGTGCGCTCGATCGCCGAGCGCGCCAGCTCGATGGGCCGCGAGGCCGCCGAAGTGCGCGGCGTGATCGACGACACCACCAAGGCCGCGCAACGCAGTGCCAAGGCGGTGTCGGCGCTTGCGCAGCGTGTTCAGGAAGTCACGCAGGCGCAGCAGGCCATCGGCCAGACCACGCAGGCCAGCCTCGGCGCGGTGGACCGCGCCCGCGAGGCGGTCGAGGGCGTCGGCCAGGAAGTCGCGGCAATCGTCGCGACGCTGCGCCAGGTGGCCGACGCCGCCGGTGGCATCACGCAGATCGCCTTGCAGACCCGGCTGGTCGCCTTCAACGCCTCGGTCGAGGCCAAGCGTGCCGGCGAGGCCGGCCGCGGCTTCGGCGTCGTCGCCGATGCGGTCAAGGACCTGGCCGCCAAGGTCGAGGCCAGCGCCAAGCAGATCATGAGCACGGTGTCCGAGCTGAACACGCGCATCGAGTCGCTGGCCACCGAGATCCGTGCCGAGTCGGGCGCGGCCGGACAAGGCGCCTTCCACCGCGCGCTGGCCGATGTGCAGGCCGGTGTGGGCCGCATCAACGATGCCGCCGATGGCAGCCGCGTGATCTGCGCCGACCTCGGCGAACGCATGGGCGCAATCGAGGGTGAGATGCACGCCACCGGGACTTCGCTGGACTCGGCGATGTCGCGCAGCGAGTCCTTCCTGCGCATCTCCGAGCAGCTGATCGAAACGGTCTCGCAATGCGGCATCGAGACCGAGGACACGCCCTACATCCAGGCGGCGCAGCAGGCGGCTGCGCAGATTGCGCAACTGCTCGAGGGCGCGATGCGCACCGGCAACGCGACGATGGCCGACCTGTTCGACGAGGCGTACCAGCCGGTCGCGGGCAGCGATCCGCCGCAGCACCTGACGCGCTTCGTCTCGCTGGCCGATCGCCTGTTTCCGCAGGTGCAGGAGCATGCGCTGTCGATCAGCCCGAAGGTCGTCTACTGCATCGCGGTGGACCGCAACGGCTACGTGGCGACGCACAACCAGAAGTACTGCCAGCCGCAGCGCGCCGGCGACGTGGTGTGGAACACCGCCAACAGCCGCTGGCGGCGCATCTTCAACGACCGCACCGGTCTCGCCTCCGCGCGCAATGAGCGGCCGTTCCTGCTGCAGACCTACCGGCGCGACATGGGCGGCGGCCGCTTCGTGGTGATGAAGGAGGTGGCGGCGCCGATCGTCGTCGGCGGTCGCCACTGGGGCGGGCTGCGGCTGGCCTTCCAGTTCTGAGACGCGCGGCGGCGCCGTGGTCTGGCCCCTGCCCGCACTGGCCGCCTGGGCGGCATCGTGGGCTCTGTTCGTCGGACTGACACGGCTGGGTGCCGGCGCGCCGATCGCTCTCGTGCTCGGCGCCGCGCTCGGCCTGGTGCTGGCGCTGCCGGCCGCGACGCGCTGGCGGCGCATCTTCGTCGCGGCGGGCTTCCCGCTCTCGCTGGCCGCCTCCGGGCTGGGCGGTGCGCTGCCGGCCTGGGCCTGGCTGCTGCCGCTGGGCTTGCTGCTGCTGCTCTACCCGCTCAACGCCTGGCGCGACGCGCCGATGTTCCCCACGCCCGCCGGTGCCTTGCAGGGGCTGGCCCGGCTCGCGCCCTTGCCCGAGGGAGCCGCGGTGCTCGATGCCGGGTGCGGCTTGGGCGATGGCCTGCGCGAACTGCACCGCGAGTACCCCGCAGCGAGCCTGGCCGGCATCGAATGGAGCTGGCCGCTGCGGCTGGCCTGCGCCTGGCGCTGCCGCTTCGCCCGTGTGCGCCGCGGCGACATCTGGGCGGCGGACTGGTCACGCCAGGACCTCGTCTATCTCTTCCAGCGACCGGAGAGCATGCCGAGGGCCCTCGCCAAGGCACGCCAGGAACTGCGTGCCGGCGCCTGGCTCGCCAGCCTCGAGTTCGAAGCTCCCGACCAGCGCCCGAGCGCCGTGCTGCGCGGTCCCGGGCGCAAGCCGGTGTGGCTGTACCAGATGCCGCAGGCGCCTGCGCCATCTCCGTTACAAACATGAAGTGGGAAAACTAGCCCAAATCATTGACTGGGAAAATTATCCCAAGTAGTCTTTCGCCCATGGTGTGAAGCGCGGGGGCGTGCTGCACCTACCTTCGAGGAGCGAAAGATGAACAGCAAGCAAGCAAGCTGGACCCGCCGCCGTTTCGGCTGGACGACGACCCTGACCACCCTGATGGCCATCGGCCTGATCAGCGCCTGCGGCGGTGGTGGTGGCAGCAGCACGGGCGACGGCGTGACCGCCGCGTCGACCTTCACCGTGGGAGCGGTGCGCGGCTTCGGCTCGATCATCGTCAACGGCGTGCGCTTCGATGACAGCGGCGCCGAGATCGAGAACGAGGACGGCGCGCGCGGCAGCAGCGACGACATCCGGCTCGGCAGCATGGTCGAGGTCGAGAGCGGCCGCATCGACGACAGCACCGGCCGTGCCACCGCCGTGCGCATCCGCTTCGGCAGCGAGATCAAGGGGCCGGTGGCCAGCGTGGACCCCGCAGCGAACAGCTTCGTCGTGCTCGGCCAGGTCATCGAGGTGAAAGCGGAGACGGTGTTCGACGACTCGCTGGGCGCCAGCGGCGTCGCAGGGCTGGCGGGCAAGGTCGTCGAGGTGCACGCGCAACGCGATGCGGCCACCGGCCACTACGTCGCCACGCGCATCGAAGCCGAGAATGCGGCGACCAGCTTCAAGGTGAACGGCACGATCAGCGCGCTGGACACCACGGCGAAGACCTTCCGCATCGGCGACGCGCTGATCTCCTACGCCACGCTCAACGCGGCCGACATGCCGGCCGGTCTGGCCGACGGCATGAAGGTGCGCGTGCGCATGGCCATCGATCAGGTCAACGGAACGTGGGTGGCCACTGGCATCCGCGGCGGCGATCGCCGGGTCGACGACCATGACGACGCACGCCTGCAGGGCAACGTGACGGCCTACACCTCGGCGACGCAGTTCGAGGTCAACGGCATCCCCGTCGACGCCAGCGCCGCACGCATCGACAAGGGCCCGGTGAACGCCGGCTCGATCGTCGAGGTGCGTGGCTCCGCCAGGAACGGCACGCTCGTCGCCGAGCGGGTCAAGGTGCTCGACGGCAGCGACGACTCGATCAGCGGCGTCGAACTGCACGGTGACGTCAGCGGTGTCGACGGCACGACCAAGACCTTCATGCTGCGCGGCGTGAAGGTGGCCTACGGCGGCAGCGTGAGCTACGAGCGCGGCAGCGAGGCGCAGGTGGTCGACGGCGCCAGGGTCGAGGTCAAGGGCACGCTGTCGGACGACCGCAGCACGCTGACGGCCGCGTCGATCAAGTTCGAGGACTGACCCACGCGAACGGGGGGTGCGCAATCGCGCACTGCCGCACGGATGTGCGGGGGCGGTACGGTTTTGATACCGTGCCGCCCCTTTCGCATGCCGGCCGGCAGGTACCATCTCGGCCGACCGTGAACGAACCTCTTCTGCATCCCGACGGAAACCTGCCGCCCGGCGAACAACCGGCGTTGATCGATGCCCTCCGCCGCCTGCTGGTGCCGCTGGCACGGTTGGCGGTCTCACGTGGCGTGACCCATGCCACCGTCGACGAGATGCTGCGTGCGGCATTCGTCGACGTGGCGCATGCCGCCTACCCCCAACTGCTCGAGCACCGGCGCGTCAGCCGCATCAGTGCGGCCACAGGCATCAACCGGCGCGAGGTGACTCGCCTGACCGACGCCCGCCAGCGCCGTGCCGAGCCCGCGCGCTCGTACCCGAGCGAGGCTTTCGCGCGCTGGTCGACGCACTCCGAATACCTCGACGCCGAGGGGCGGCCGCGCGTGCTGCCGCGGCTCGGCGTCGCACCGAGCTTCGAGACGCTGGCGCAGTCGGTGACGCGCGACATGCATCCGCGCAGCCTGCTGGAAGAGCTGATGCGGCTCGGCCTCGCCGAGCACAACGCTGACGCCGACACCGTGTCGCTGCGCCGCGAGGCCTTCGTGCCGCGCGGCGACGAAGCACGCATGGTCGGATTCATGGGCGACAACCTCGGCGATCACTTCAGCGCCGCCGTCGACAACGTGCTCGCGGTCGGCCGCGAGCACTTCGAGCAGGCGATCTACGCCGACGGGTTGTCGGACCGATCGCTCGCCGAACTGCGCGAGCTGGTGACGCAGCACTGGCGCACGATGACCAGCGAACTGGTGCCCCGCATCGAGAAGATGATTGCCGCCGACGACGCGGCCGGGATCGGCAGCACGCTCGGCCCCGGCAACCGCATGCGCATCGGCCTGTTCAGCTACCAGGTCGCGGCGGACGAGCCGGACGCACCGCCCGCTGCCACGACCGCACGCAAGCCGGCACGACGTACCCGCCGGCGCGAAGGAGATGCGACATGAGCTCGACCCCGTTCGCGGCACTGGCTGCCGGCTGGCGCACCGCCGGTGCGGCAGTGCTGTTCCTCGCCGCGCTGGTGGCCGGCTGCGGTGGCAGCGTGGGCGTGGGCGGCACCGGGTCGTACGCGTCCGGGCCGATCGAGGGGTTCGGCTCGATCTTCGTCGGCGGCATCGAGTTCGACGACAGCAGCGCGACCGTGGTCGACGACGACGGCATCGAGCGCACGCGCAGCGCGCTGCGCCTGGGGCAGAGCACCGAGATCGACAGCGAGGCGATAGTCGGCACGGACGACGCGCCGACCGCCGTCGCGACGCGCATCCGCATGATCGCCGAGCTGGTCGGCCTGGCCAGCCAGATCGACACCAGCGCCGGCACGCTCGTCGTGTTCGGCCAGACCGTGCTCGTCGTCGACGGCGCGACCGCGTTCGATCCGAGCTTCGTCAACGGCCTGGCGAGCGTGGCGGACGGTGCGGCGGTCGAGGTCTCGGGCTTCTATGACGCTGCCGCGAATCGTTATGTCGCCACGCTGATCGCGCCGCGCAGCGGGCCGCTGACCGCGTACCAGGTGCGCGGCCCGGTGCAGGATCTCGACACGACGGCCCGCACCTTCCGCATCGGCGCAGCCCTGTTCGCCTACGATGGCGCCCAGCCGCTGCTCGATGACGGTGCCTACCTGCGCGTGCGCGCGCAAACCGTGCCGGTCGGCGGCCGCTGGGTGGTGACCGAGGTGGCCTCCGGTGCGCGCGAACTGCCGGACCTGGACCGTGTCAAGCTGCGCGGCGCCATCACGAGCTTCGTCTCTTCCACCGAGTTCAGCGTCAATGGCCAGCCGGTCGACGCCCGTGCGGCGCGCCGCATCGGCCAGCCCGGCGAGCTCGCGCTGGGCAAGCCGGTGGTGGTGGATGGCAGCGCGGTCGACGGCGTGCTCGTGGCCAGGACCGTTCGCCTGGACGAACGCGGCGGCGGCGCCGACCAGGGCTCCATCACGCTGGCCGGCGCGATCCAGTCGGTCGACGCGCCCGGGCGTTCCTTCGTGCTGCGCGACACCACCGTCTACTACGGCGGCAACGGCGTGCAGTTCGAGGGTGGCACCGAGGCGCAGCTGGCGACCGGGCGCGCGGTCACGGTGCGTGGTGTGGTGGCCGGCCAGAGCGCGCGGGTCAACGCGCGCCGCATCAGCTTCGACTGATCAGGCCAGCCGTGCGCGGTGCCGCGCCACCTGCGCTCGCACCTGCGCCGGCGCGGTGCCGCCGAGCAGGTTGCGGGCGTTCAGCGAGCCGCGCAGCGTGAGCACCTCGAACACGTCCTCGCCGATCGCCGGGTGCAGGCTCTGCAGTGTCGCCAGCGGCAGTTCGGCGAGGTCGAGCCCCAGGCCGATGGCCGTCTTCACCGCATGCGCCACGGCCTCGTGCGCATCGCGGAAGGGCAGGCCCTTCTTCACCAGGTAGTCGGCCAGGTCGGTCGCCGTGGCGTAACCCTTCAGCGCGGCGCGCTCCATCGCCTCCGGCTTGACGACGATGCCGCCGACCAGCTCGCAGAAGATGCGAAGCGTGTCGCGCAGCGTGTCGACGGTGTCGAACAGCGGTTCCTTGTCTTCCTGGTTGTCCTTGTTGTAGGCCAGCGGCTGGCCCTTCATCAAGGTGAGCAGCCCCATCAGGTGGCCGACCACGCGGCCGGTCTTGCCGCGCGCCAGCTCCGGCACGTCGGGGTTCTTCTTCTGCGGCATGATCGACGAGCCGGTGCAGAAGCGGTCGGCCAGGTCGATGAAACCGAAGTTCTGGCTCATCCACAGCACCAGCTCCTCGCTGAAGCGGCTGACGTGGATCATCGCCAGGCTCGCGGCGGCCGTGAACTCGATGGCGAAGTCGCGGTCGCTGACTGCGTCGAGGCTGTTCTGGCAGACGCCTTCCATGCCCAGCGTCTTCGCGACGCGCTCGCGGTCGAGCGGGTAACTGGTGCCGGCCAGTGCGGCGCTGCCCAGCGGCAGGCGGTTGGTGCGGCGGCGCACGTCCGCAAAGCGTTCGGCGTCGCGCGAGAACATCTCCACGTAGGCCAGCAGGTGGTGGCCGAAGCTGACCGGCTGGGCCACCTGCAGGTGCGTGAAGCCGGGCAGGATGACCTCGGCGTTCTTCTCTGCCACCTCGACCAGCGCGCGCTGCAGTTCGACCAGCAGTGCGGCGATGCCGTCGATCTCGTCGCGCAGCCACAGCCGCACGTCGGTGGCCACCTGGTCGTTGCGTGAACGGCCGGTGTGCAGCCGCTTGCCGGCGTCGCCGACGATCTGTGTCAATCGCGCCTCGATGTTCAGGTGCACGTCCTCCAGCGCGAGCTTCCATTCGAAGCTGCCGGACTCGATCTCTGCGCGGATCTGCGCCATGCCGCGCTGGATGTCGGCGAGGTCGGTGGCGCCGATCACGCCCTGGGCGGCCAGCATCTCGGCATGGGCCAGGCTGCCGGCGATGTCGGCGCGCCACAGGCGCTTGTCGAACTCGATGCTGGCGGTGTAGCGCTGCACCAGCTCGCTCATCGGCTCCGAGAACAGCGCGGACCACGCCTGGGACTTCTTGTCGAGTTGGTTGGAGGACATGGCGGGGGCGCCGGGTTTGGCGACAATGCGGGAGGCGCCGCGATTCTATCGGCGCCCCTGCGAACCTCCTCCGATGAGCGCCGAGCCCAGCGTCCTTCCTGCCAGCAGCACCGCCGAACCGCGCAGCACCGGCTTCGGCTCGACCGTGCTGGACACGCTGATGCCCGGCGAGGCTGCGGCCCGGCGCCCGGCGTCGGTATTCGACGTCTGCCATGCCGGCGTGGTGCTGCGCACCCTGCTGGCCGTCGAGGCGGCGGTGGGCCTGGGCGTGCTGTTCGTTGCCGTCGATTTCCAGGCCTGGTTGTCGCGGCTGGCTGCTGCCTCCTCGGTGGCGGTGCCGGCGGTGCTGCTGTGGCTGAGCACCGCCTGCCTGCTCAAGCGCCCGCTCGGTGCCCTGTCGCCAGCCGCGCGCTGGCTGGTGGCAATGGGGCTGGGCGCGCTGTCCGCAGCCGTGCCGGCCCTGCTGCTGTTGCCGCTCGGCCTGGACGTGCTCGGTGCGCAGCCGCTGCTGGCGCCGGTGCTGGCCGGCGCCGGCGCCGCGGCCGCGGTGTACGGCTGGCTGCGCTGGCGCGCCCGTGCGCTGCTGCCCGCCGAAACCACGGCACGCCTGGCCGAGCTGCAGTCGCGCATCCGCCCGCACTTCCTCTTCAACACGCTGAACACCGCACTGGCGCTGGTGCGTGTCGATCCGGCGCGCGCCGAGGGGGTGCTGGAGGATCTGGCCGAACTGTTCCGCGTCGCGCTGACCGACATCGGCGAATCGGTGTCGCTGGCCGAAGAGGTCGAACTGGCGCGGCGCTACCTCGACATCGAGCAGGTGCGCTTCGGTGCGCGGCTGAACATCGTCTGGGAACTCGACGACGAGGCCGGCAGCGCGCGCGTGCCGCCGCTGATCCTGCAGCCGCTGGTCGAGAACGCCGTTCGCCATGGCGTCGAGCCCGCACCCGAGGGTGGCACGGTGCGCATCCGCACCCGCGTGAAGGCCGGGCGCGCGCAGGTGGTGATCGCCAACACCGTGCCGGCCCAGGCCTCGCGGCCCGGCAACGGCATGGCACTGAAGAACGTGCGCGAGCGGCTCAACCTGATGCACGACATGGCCGCGCAGTTCGAGGCGCGTCGCGTCGATGGCGCTTTCAGGGTGCAACTGGTCGTACCGCTATGAATGCCCCGCTGCGTGTCCTGCTGGTCGACGACGAGGAGCTTGCGCGGCTGCGCCTGCGCACGCTGGTCGGCGACTGCCGCGAGGTGCCGGCGGTGGTGATCGGCGAGGCGGCCAACGCGGCCCAGGCGCTGGACTTTCTGGCCTCGCATCCGTGCGACCTGCTGCTGCTGGACATCCACATGCCGGGGCTGGACGGCATGCAGTTCGCGCAGCGGCTGCGCAGCCAGCCGGATGCGCCGGCGGTGGTGTTCGTCACTGCCCACGCCGAGCATGCGTTGCAGGCCTTCGAGCTGGAGGCGGTCGACTACCTGACCAAGCCGGTCAAGCGCGAGCGCCTGCAGGCGGCGCTGCAGCGTGTCGCGCAGCGGCTGGCGCTGCGCACCGGGCAGGCCGCAGCGGCGCCGGGGCCCGACGGCATGCTCGTCGTCAGCGATCGCGGCCGCGTGGTGCGGGTGCCGCTGGCCGAGGTGCTCTACCTGAAGGCAGAGCTGAAGTACGTCACTCTGCGCACGGCGCAGCACAGTTTCGTGCTCGACGACTCGCTGGCAGAGCTCGAGTCGCGCCTGGGCGAGCGCTTCCTGCGCGTGCACCGCAACGCGCTGGTCGCGCGCGTCGCGGTGCGCGCGCTCGAGCGCCGCACGCTCGCCGGTGAAGGCGACGACGAGGGCGCCGAGGCCTGGGCGGTGCGGGTCGCGCCGGTCGACGAATGGCTCGCGGTGTCGCGTCGCCAACTGGCCGCGGTGCGCGAAGCGCTCACCGCCGCCGGGCACTGAGATCGTCACCCGCATGCGGCCGGTGCGCATATGGTTCGACCGCCCCGGCGTGCGCTGGCCGCGCGCGCTGCTGCTGGCCGCGCTGGGCACGGCAGTCGTGGCGTGGTGGCTGGGCAGCGGGGTCGACGACGTGCGCGATCGGCAGCCGCAGGTGCAGGCGTCCGGAGACCCGGCCGCGGCGGTGGCGCCGGCCAGTGCCGCCGCTGCGCGGCGTGTCGACACCGCTGCACTGCCGGCAACTGCCTCGCAGCCGGCGAACGATCCGGCCGCGGCGCCCGGCGCCGAGGTGCGCGTCTGCGGCCTGGGCAGCGTGGCGGCCGGCAGCGGCGGCGCCGACCTGGCCGCGCGCCGCTTGCGCGCCGAGCGCACGCGCCCGGTGATGCAGCGCTGGCTGGAGGCCTTGCAGGCGGGGCCCGAGCCGCGCGGCAAGGCGGTCGCCCAGGTGCTCGCGCCGGTGCTCGCCGCGCCGCCGGTCGCGCCGGTGCGCCCGGCCTGTGCCGACGACGCCGATTGCCCGACGCTGTCCACCGCGGCGGCCACGTCGGCGTGGGTGTCGCAGCGCGAGCGTGTGGCCGAACTGGCCGAGGTCAGCCGCGACCCGGGGCTGCTGGCCTTCGCGCTGCAGGCGTGCGGCACCGGCTCGAAGCCGGACGAGGCCGGTGCCTGCGCCCGCCTGGCCGCCGAGGACGCAGTCGCCGCCGACCCCGCGCACGCCGAGCCGTGGCTGCAACTGGCGGCGGCCGAGCTGGCGCGCGGCGAAGACGAGTCGGCCACGGACGCCATGCGGCATGCGCTGGCGGTGCCCTTCGGGCGCGTGGCCGAGCAGGCACTGTTCGCCGCCGTGCAGTCGGCGCAGCCGGCCGATGCCGGCGTGCAGGAGCGCCTGCAGATGGGCGAGGCGCTGCAGGCCTTGCGTGCGGGCTGGCGCGAGGCCGGCGGCGCGGCGGCGTCGGCCTGGTGCGGCCCCTCCGCACTGGCCGTGGCGGGCCGGCGCGAGCTGTGCCAGCAACTGGCCGAGCACCTGGTGCTGCGCGGCGCCACGCTGCAGGACGTGTCCAGCGGCCGCGCCATCGGCAAGCGCCTGGGCTGGTTCCCCGAGCGCATGGCCGCCGCTGCCCGCGACCTCGATGCCGCGGCGCGGCTGGCCGACAGCTTCCGCGGTGCCGAGGCGCACGACTGCCCGGCCGCGCAACGCCAGCTCGACTACTTCGCCGCCGTGGCGGCCCAGGGCGAAGTGGCCGCGGTGCGGCGCTTCGCCACGCTGCGGCCCTGAATGCCGCCGCTCAGCCGGTGTTGCGCAGCCCCGCCGCCACGCCGTTGATCGAGATGTGGATGCCGCGCTTGACGCGGTCCATGCCCGGGTCGCCGTCGCGGCCGCTGCGGTAGCGACGCATCAGCTCGACCTGCAGGTGGTTCAGCGGGTCGAGGTAGGGGAAGCGGTGCTCGATCGAGCGCGCCAGCGTAGGGTTGGACTCGAGCCGCTTCTTCTCGCCGGTGATCAGCGACAGCGCGTCGTTGGTTCGTTCCCATTCGGCGCGCACCAGGCCGAAGATGCGGCGGCCTAGCTTCTTGTCCTCGACCAGTTCGACGTAGCGCGCTGCGATGCCCAGGTCGCTCTTGGCCAGCACCATGTCGAGGTTGGACAGCAGGGTGCGGAAGAACGGCCACTGCTTGTGCATCTTCTGCAGCAGCGCCAGGCGTTCCTTGCGTTGCTTCGGATCCTTGCCAAGGTAGGCCTCGATCGCCGAGCCGAAGCCGCACCAGCCCGGCAGCGCGACGCGGCACTGGCCCCAGCTGAAGCTCCACGGGATGGCGCGCAGGTCTTCGATCGCCCGCGTCGCCTTGCGCGAGGCCGGCCGCGAGCCGATGTTCAGCTCAGCGATCTCGCGGATCGGCGTGGCGCTGAAGAAGTAGTCGGTGAAGCCGGGGGTCTCGTAGACCAGCTTGCGGTAGGCCGCGTAGCTGGCGGCGCTGATCGCGTCCGCCGCCTCGAGAAAGGCCTTGGGCGCGCTCTTGGTCGGGTGCAGCAGCGTCGCTTCCAGCGTCGCGGCGACCAGCGTCTCCAGGTTGCGCCGGCCGATCTCGGGGTGGGCGTACTTCGAGGCGATCACCTCGCCCTGTTCGGTCAGGCGGATCTGCCCGTTCACCGTGCCCGGCGGCTGCGCCAGGATGGCCTGGTAGCTCGGGCCGCCGCCGCGGCCCACCGTGCCGCCGCGGCCGTGGAACAGGCGCAGCGTGAGGCCGTGCGCGCGGTCGAGTTCGGTGAACAGCTCGACCAGCGCGATCTCGGCGCGGTACAGCTCCCAGTTGCTGGTGAAGCTGCCGCCGTCCTTGTTGCTGTCGCTGTAGCCGAGCATGATGTCCTGCTCGGCACCGGAGGCCTTCATCATCGCGGCGACGCCGGGCAGCGCGTAGTAGGCGCGCATGATCGGCGCGGCGTTGCGCAGGTCGCCGATGGTCTCGAACAGCGGCACGACGATCAGCTCGGTCACGGCGGCATCGTGCAGCTCGCCGCGCATCAGCCCGGTCTCCTTGAACAGCAGCAGCACCTCGAGCAGGTCGCTGACGTCTTCGGTGTGCGAGATGATGTAGTGGCGCAGCGACTCGCGACCGAAGCGCTGCAGCATGCGGCCGGCGGTCTCGAAGATCGCCAGCTCACCGTCGGTGTGCTCGCTGTAGCTCGCGGCGCGCACGCGCAGCGGCCGCGCGTCGTTGAGCAGCCGTACCAGCAGCTCGCGCTTGGCGGGTTCGGGCAGGCCGCTGTAGTCGGCCTCGATGCGTGCGGCCTTCAGCAGTTCGGCGACCACCGCCTCGTGCTTGTCCGAGCTCTGCCGCAGGTCGACGGTGGCGAGGTGGAAGCCGAACACCTGCACCGCACGCATCAGCGGCGCCAGCCGCGGGCCGACCAGCGCGCCGGCGTGGTGCGAACGCAGCGACGCCTCGATCACCTTCAGGTCGGCGAGGAACTCGTGCGCATGCAGGTAGGGGCTCTCCGGCGCCACCGCGTGGCGCAGTGCCTCGGTGCCGGTCAGCTCGTGCAGCGTGGCGGCGAGCCGCGCGTACATGCCGATCAGCGCGCGGCGGTAGGGCTCGTCCTCGCGGTGCGCGTTGTGGTCGGGCGAGCGCTCGGCCAGCGCCTGCATCTCGGCGGTGACCGGCGCGAGCATCGCCGACATCGACAGCTCGCTGCCCAGCAGGTGCACCTCGGTGAGGTAGTGGCGCAGCACCGTCTCGCTCTGCCGGCGCAGCGCCATCTGCAGCGTCACTTCGGTGACGAAGGGGTTGCCGTCGCGGTCGCCGCCGATCCAGTTGCCCATGCGGAAGAAGGGCGCGATCTCGTGGCCGGGCAGCTGTTCCTCGATCTCGCGGTACATGCGCGGGATCTGGCGCAGGAAGGTCGAGTGGTAGTAGCTCAGCGCGTTCTCGATCTCGTCGGACACCGTCAGCTTGGCGGTGCGCAGCATGCGCGTCTGCCACAGCTGCGTGATCCGGGCGCGGATCAGCGACTCGCCCTCGGCGCGGTCGCGGTCGCTGCGCAGTTCGTCGCGCTCGCCGATCAGCTCGGCGATCGCCCGCTCGGCGCTGAGGATGCTCTGCCGCTGCACCTCGGTCGGGTGGGCGGTCAGCACCGGGCTGATGTAGGCGTGGCGCAGCGTCCGCACGATCTCGTTGGCGCGGATGTCGGCTTCGGCCAGGCGTTCGAAGGTGGTGGCCAGCGAGCCTTCCTGCAGGTGGCCCTGGCCCTCGTGGTGCTCGCGCCGGCGCACGTGGTGGCGGTCCTCGGCGATGTTGGCCAGGTGCGAGAAGTAGCTGAAGGCGCGGATCACGCTGACGGTCTGGTCGCCCGACAGGTTCTTCAGCAGCCGGTCGAGCGCGCGGCCGGCCTGCGCATCGCTCTTCAGCCGGTAGGCCACCGACAGCTTGCGCACCCGCTCGATCAGCTCGAAGGCGTCCTTGCCCTCCTGCTCGCGGATCACGTCGCCGAGGATGCGGCCGAGCAGCCGGATGTCCTCCACCAGCGGGCGGTTCTTCTCGGCGGCGTCGCTCGCGCTGCGGCGTGTCGCGTTGTTCATGGGCCTCCTCCGGAGCTGTAACTTGGTTACGTCGCCCGATGCTAACAGCCCGGGCCTGCCGGGCCGACTGACGCAAGACGCGCGCCTGCTAGCATGCCGGCCATGGCCGAACCCATCGTCATTGCCACCCGAGAAAGCCGACTGGCCCTGTGGCAGGCCGAGCACGTGCGCGACCTGCTGGCGCAGCGCTTCGGCGCGAAGGTCGACCTGCTCGGCATGACCACGCGCGGTGACCAGATCCTCGACCGCACGCTGTCCAAGGTCGGCGGCAAGGGGCTGTTCGTCAAGGAACTCGAGACGGCGCTGGAGGAGGGGCGGGCGCACCTCGCGGTGCATTCGCTCAAGGACGTGCCGATGGATCTGCCCGAAGGATTCGCGCTGGCCACCGTGCTCGACCGCGAGGACCCGCGCGATGCTTTCGTCTCGCCGCGCTACGAGCGCCTGGCGGACCTGCCGCAGGGTGCCAAGATCGGCACCTCGTCGCTGCGCCGCTGGGTGCAACTCGGTGCGCTGCGCCCCGACCTGGTGGTCGAGCCGCTGCGCGGCAACCTCGACACGCGGCTGCGCAAGCTCGACGAAGGCGGCTACGACGCCATCGTGCTGGCCGCCGCGGGCCTGAAGCGCCTCGGCCTGGCCGAACGCATCCGCAGCGTCTTCGAGCCCGGCGAGATGCTGCCGTGTGCCGGGCAGGGCGCGCTGGGCATCGAGGTGCGTTCGGACAACACCTCGCTGCTCGAGCGCCTGGCCACGCTGACGCACCGCCCGACCTGGCTGGCCGTGCAGGCCGAGCGCGCCGTGTCGCGCGCGATGGGCGGCAGCTGCAGCATGCCGCTGGCGGTGCATGCAGTCTGGCGCGGCGACAGGCTCTGGCTGCGCGCCGCGCTCGGGCACCCGACGAAGCCGCTGTCGACGCTGCTGCGCACCGAAGTCGAGGACGCCGTGACCAGCGACGCGCAGGCGCGCGCGCTCGGCGAACGGGCCGCGCAGGCGCTGCAGGCGCAGGGTTCGGGCGCCTACCTCGCCGAATCCTGACGGCGCCGTCATGAGGCTGATCGTCACCCGTCCCGCCGCGCAGGCGGCCGAGTGGGTGGCGGAGTTGAGCCGACTCGGCGTCGACGCCATCGCGCTGCCGCTGATCGGCATCTTTCCGCCGCGCGAGCGCGCACCGGTGTCGGCAGCCTGGGGCACCCTGGCAGCTCAGCGTCTGGTGATGTTCGTCAGCCCGAACGCCGTCGAGCAGTTCTTCGCCCTGCGCCCGGCTGGCGCCCGCTGGCCGCCGGACACGCTGGCCGGCTCGCCGGGCCCGGGCACCAGCCGCGTGCTGCGTTCGCTGGGCGTGCCCGACGCCTGCATCGTCGAGCCGAGGGCCGATGCCGCTCAGTTCGATTCCGAGTCGCTGTGGGAGCGCCTGCGCGAGCGCGACTGGTCGGGCGCCGCCGTGCTGATCGTGCGCGGCGAAAGCGGCCGCGACTGGCTGGCCGAGCGGCTGCGCGAGGCGGGCGCGCGCGTCGGCTTCGTCACCGCCTACGAGCGTGCAGCGCCGGTGCTCGGCGCCGCGCAGCACGAGCGCCTGCGCGAGTCCCTGGCGGCGCCGGCAGCACACACCTGGATGTTCAGCAGCTCGGAGTCGATCGACCACCTGCTGGCTCTCGCGCCCGGCGCCGACTGGCGGGCGGCCCGCGCACTGGCCACCCACCCGCGCATCGCCGAACGCGCGCGCGTCGCCGGCTTCGGCGCGGTGCACGAATGCCGCCCGGCGCTCGATGCGGTGGTGGCCTGCCTACAATCGTTCGAGACCCCACACCGCCAGTATCCGTAAGCGAGATCCCTTGATCGACATCGCGCCCCCGCCGAACGACTCCGCACCTGCGCCTGCGCCGGTGCCGCCGCCCGTCAGCGCGCCTGCGCCAGCCGCACGCACGGTGGCTGCCGCGCCGGGTCGCTGGTGGGCGTTGATCACGGCGCTGCTGCTGGTGCTCGGCGTGGTCTCGCTGGCCGTGGCCTGGAAGACCGACCAGCGTGTCGCCGCACTCGAGCAGGAGCTCGTGCGCCGCCAGCAGGAGAGCGCGAAGCAGGCCGTCGAGGCGCAGATGCTCGCCAAGCAGGCGCAGGAGAACGTCGGCGCCGCCGCCGCCAAGGTGGCGCTGCTGGAGGCACGTGTCGCCGAGGTGGCGCTGCAGCGCACGCAGCTCGAGGACCTGATCCAGTCGCTCTCGCGCTCACGCGACGAGAACCTGCTCGTCGACGTCGAGGCCGCGCTGCGCATGGCGCTCCAGCAGGGTGCGATCACCGGCAGCACCGAGCCGCTGGTGCTGGTGCTGCGGCAGAGCGACGAGCGCCTGGCGCGCTACAGCCAGCCACGGCTGGACGGCGTGCGCCGCGCGATCGCACGCGACCTCGACCGCGTGCGCTCGGCCGGCGCGCTGGACATCGCCTCGCTGACCATCAAGCTCGACGAGGCGATGCGCATGGTCGACGAGCTGCCCCTGCTGGCCGTGGCCGAACCGCGCCGCGACCTGCCGCGCGCCGCTGCCGCGCCGGCGAGCGCGCCGCGCGCCGGCGCGGCAGCCTCTGCGCCCGCCAACACGCCGGCTGCGACCTGGCTGCCGGCGTCCTGGGGCGCAGCCTGGCAACGCCTGCGCACCGGCGTGTGGGACGAGGTGCGTGCGCTGGTCCGCGTGACCCGCATCGACCATCCCGAAGCCGCGCTGCTCGCGCCCGAGCAGGCCTTCTTCGTGCGCGAGAACCTCAAGCTCAAGCTGCTCAACGCGCGGCTGGCATTGCTCAGCCGCCAGTTCCCGACCGCACAGGCCGACCTGATCGCCGCGCAGGCGATGATCGACCGCTACTTCGATCGCAGCACGCGCCGCGGCACTGCCGCCAGCGACTTGCTGCGTCAGGTGATCGCGCAGGCGCGCCAGACCACGCTGCCGCGCCCCGACGACACGCTGGCGGCGCTGGCCACGGCCGCCGCGGGGCGCTGAGCAGCGACGGGCCGGGGCCATGCGATCAGTCATCTGGTTCGTGCTGCTGTTCGTCGTCGCCGTCGTCGCGGCGAGCACGCTCGGCGCCAACGACGGCCTGGTCAGCTTCTACTGGTCCGGCCAGCGAGTCGATCTGTCGCTCAACCTGTTCCTGATCCTGCTGGTGGTCATCTGCGCCGTGCTGGTCACGGTGTTCAACACGCTCAATGCGCTGATCGGTCTGCCGCAGCGCGCCCGCGAGTGGCGCGTCGCACGGCGCGATCGCACCGCGCAGGCCTCGCTGCGCGAGGCGCTCTCGCAGTACTTCGGCGGGCGCTACAGCCGTGCCCAGAAGGCTGCGCAGCGCGCGCTCGCGATCCAGTCGGACACACCCGAGCTGGTGCAGGACAACGAGTTCACCGTGCTCGGCCACCTGCTGGCCGCCGGCAGTGCGCACCGCCTGCAGGATCGCGCCAGCCGCGACCGCTCGATCGAGCGTGCGCTCGAACTGGCGCGCCAGAGTGCAGCCGCGCGCTCGGCGGAAGAGGGCGCGCGCCTGCTGGCCGCCGAGTGGGCGCTCGACGACCGCGACGCCACGCGGGCGCTCGAACTGCTCGGCGAACTGCCCACCGGCGTGGCGCGGCGCACCCACGCGCTGCGCCTGCGCCTGCAGGCCACGCGGCTGGGCCGCCAGCCGCAGGAGGCGTTGAAGACCGCACGCCTGCTCGCCAAGCACCAGGGCTTCTCGAAGGAGGCGGCACAGGGGCTGCTGCGCTCGCTGGCCTTCGAATCGCTGGACACCGCGCGCGATGCCGAGCAACTGCGTCGCGTCTGGACGCAACTCGATGCGCTGGACCGGCGCGACGCCTTCGTCGCCGCGCGTGCCGCGACCCGCGCCGCGGGCTATGGCGCGAGCGACGAAGCGCGCGGCTGGCTGCGGCCGTTCTGGGAACGCCTCGCCGAGTTGGCCGCGGAAGAGCGCGCTGCGCTGGCGCTCGCCTTCGCTCACGCGGTGGCCGGCCTGGGTGTCGAGTGGCTGCCCCGGCTCGAAGCTGCCGCGCAGGCCTACGGCCGCGAGCCGGCGATGAGCTACGCCGTCGGCATGGCGCTGGCTGAGCGCCAGCTGTGGGGCAAGGCACGTCGTCTGTTGGACGAAGCGGCGGGCGACGCGAGCCTGCCGGCGCCGGCACGGCGCAAGGCCTGGCGCACCTTGGCCAGCATCGCCGCCCAGGAGGGCGATGCCGAACGTGCTGCCCGTGCCCACGAGGCCGCCGCGCGGCTGGACTGAGGGCGTTGCGAACCTGCTATACTGTGCGGCTCGCGCGGCTGTAGCTCAGTTGGATAGAGTACTTGGCTACGAACCAAGGGGGCGTGGGTTCGAATCCTGCCAGCCGCGCCAATCAAATCAACGGGTTAGCTCTTACACGGAGCTAGCCCGTTTGTCTTTTCGGGCGCCGGGGGTCCACCCAGGGGTCCACCGGCGGCGGGATCTCGGTGGACGGGCTTGCATCGCTTGGGGCATGCACCATGGTGACTGGTTAGCCTGGCGACCGCCAAGTACCCAGGCCGATGGGCCGTCGAGCTCCGGTCAGCCTTGAGCACCGGCGGGCAGCGTCGGGACACTGCACCGCTGCGAGTCAAGTCGACACCGGCTTGGAGCGCGTCACCGGACTGGAAGCCTACCGCCGGCACTTCTACGGGTTAGGGCGAAGTCGCCGCTCAGGCTTGTGCGCTTGCTCCACTCATCGCTCAGCTACCAGTTCTTGAGGCCGTCGTCCAGTGGAAGTGGTCAGGGACCCCCTCATCCTAGTTCCTGCAAGTTCTGACAGGGTGACGTGTTCGG
>NZ_CALRZC010000087.1:0-30572 GCF_943372545.1 Variovorax sp. YR752
CGGCGGCGACTACCTGGTGGCGAGCTATTCGCTGCGCGACACGCTGGTCGAACTGGTCGGCCCCACGCTCACGCGCGGCCAGGAGGTCGCCTTCACCGAGGCCGACGGCACGCGGCTGGTGGCGCTGGGCACCTCGCGGCGCATCGGCACGCGCGTGTTCACCTCGCAGCAGCGCATCGACCTGCCGGGCGCCTCGCTCATGCTGCGCGTGGACGGCTGGCGCGCCGCGCCCGACCTGTTCCCCAACATGCTCACGGCGCTGGTCACGGCGATCTCGATCGCGCTCGTGTCGGTGCTCGTGCTGCTGGCGCGCGACACCCGCCGCCGCCTGCGCGCCGAGCGCGACCTGGCCGACGCGCTGGCTTTTCGCAAGGCGATGGAAGACTCGGTCATCACCGGCCTGCGCGCGCGCGACCTGCAAGGCCGCATCACCTACGTCAACCCGGCCTTCTGCGAGATGGTCGGCTTCACGCCCGAAGAACTCATGGCCGACAGCGTCGAGGCGCCGTACTGGCCGACCGAGCTGGCGCACGAATACCACCTGCGCCAGACGCGCCGCTTCGCGGGCGGCCTGCCGCCGCGCGAAGGCTTCGAGTCGGTCTTCATGCGCAAGGACGGCACGCGCTTTCCGGTGCTGATCTTCGAGGCGCCGCTGATCAACGCGCACAAGGTGCAGACCGGCTGGATGAGCGCCTTCATCGACGTGAGCGAGCAGCGCCGCGTCGAAGAGATTTCGCGCGCCAGCCAGGAGCGCCTGCAGGCCAGCGCACGCCTGGCCACCGTGGGCGAAATGGCCTCGCTGCTGAGCCACGAGCTTACGCAGCCGCTGGCCGCCATTGCCAGCTACGCCACCGGCTCGCTCAACCTGCTCGGGCCCGAAGTGAAGGGCGAGCAGGCCGAGGTGGCCATGGCCGTGAAGCGCATTGCCGAGCAGGCCGACCGCGCCGGCCAGGTCATTCGCAGCGTGCACGACTTCGTGCGCCGGCGCGACCGCATGCGCGAGGCCGTGGCGCCGCAGGCACTCATCGACGCCGTGCTGCCGCTGGTGCGGCTGCAGGCGCGCAAGCTCGACGTGACGATCGAGATCGTCTTCGAAGAGCGCCTGCCCGCCGTGGTGTGCGACCGCACGCTGGTCGAGCAGGTGCTGCTGAACCTCGCGCGCAACGCCATGCAGGCCATGGACAGTCTCGACAGTCCCGACAACACTGGCAACCGCTTGTTGAGGCTGCGCGTGGCGCGCGCCCTGCCCGTGGGCGCCACCGCGCCGGCCGACGGCCGGCGCTGGCTCGAGTTCTCCGTGGCCGACCTGGGCTGCGGCATCAGCGACGAGGTGGCGGCGCGCCTGTTCACGCCCTTCTTCACCACCCGCGCCGACGGCATGGGCCTGGGCCTGAGCCTGTGCCGCACCGTGGTGGAGCAACATGGCGGCGCGCTGATGTTCGAGCCCAACCGCCCCCGGGGCACCGTCTTCAGGTTTACCCTTCCCGCTGCGGGATAGCCGCCTTTTTCTTCTTCTTCGTTTTCTGTTCCGCTGGACCTCATGGCATGCAACCGCTGATCGATGGCTTGATCTTTATCGTGGACGACGACGCCAGCGTGCGCGAGGCGCTGGCCTGGCTGCTGCGTTCGCGCCGCCTGGCCAGCGAGCACTTCGGCAGCGCCGAGGCCTTCGAGCAGTACCTGTCGGAGGCGCCGTTGCCCGATCAGCCGCGCTGCCTGCTGCTGGACGTGCGCATGCCCGGCATGAGTGGGTTGGTGTTGTTCGACCGGCTGGCCGAACGCGGCCTGCTGGCCGAGATGCCGGTGATCTTCCTGACCGGCCATGCCGACGTGCCGACCGCCGTCGAGGCGGTCAAGCGCGGGGCTTTCGATTTCTGCGAGAAGCCGTTCTCGGACAACGCATTGGTCGACCGCATCGAGCAGGCGCTGGGCATGTCGCAGCGCGCCCTCGAAGTGCAGCGCGTGCGCCGCGGCCTGGCCGACCGCATCGCCGAGCTGACCGACCGCGAGCGCGACGTGATGCGGCTCGTGGTCGAGGGCCTGCCGAACAAGCTCATCGCCGACCAGCTCGCGATCAGCGTGCGCACGGTGGAGGTCCACCGCGCGCGCGTGTTCGAGAAGATGGAAGTGAAGTCGGCGGTGGAGCTGGCCAACCGCCTCAGAGACCTCTAGAAGGTCAGATCTTTTCGGCGACGAAGATTTCGACGCGGCGGTTTTGAGCGCGGCCAGCCGCCGTGCCGTTGTCCGCCAGCGGCTCGCGCGAACCGCGGCCGTCGGTGGTGATCACGGTGGTCGACACGCCGCGGCCCACGAGGTGGTTGCGCACGCTGTCGGCGCGGCTCACCGAGAGGCGCTCGTTGCCTTCTTCGCTGCCCGTGCTGTCGGTGTGGCCGACCACGCGCAGGCTGGCGGTGGTGGCGCTCTTCAGGCCTTCGGCGACCTTGTCCAGCACTTGGGCGAGGTTGCGCTTGACGTTGGCGCGGCCCGTGTCGAACGAGAGTTCATTCGGAATCACGACGTGAAGCTGGTTGTCGGCGGTCTGCTCGATCACCACGCCAGTGCCCTTGGTGGAGCTTTCGAGCTCGGCCTTCAGCGCGGCCAGTCGGGCAGTCCAGCTGTTGGCCGGTGCGGCCTGCTGTGCGGCCGGTGCTTCGGCCGGCGGGGTCGACGATGCGCAACCCGCGATGAACAACACAGCGGCCATCGCCGCGCTAGACACTACAAACTTCCTCATGAATTTTCCCTCTGCTTGGACCAATGAAAACTGAAGCGGGAACCGGCCGTTCGATGTGGCGGCCGGTTTCCCGGTGGGGCTTCGATCAGCCGCGCGGTGCGCGCTCGCCCACGTAGATCTCGACGCGGCGGTTCTGTGCCCGGCCGGCGTCGCTGTTGTTGTTGGCCACCGGCTCATGCGAGCCGCGGCCTTCGATGCGGAATGCCGCGGCACTCACGCCGCGTGCCACCAGGTAGTCGCGCGTGCTGGCGGCGCGGTCCACCGACAGCGGGTTGTTGATGGCGTCGGAGCCGGTGTTGTCGGTGTGGCCAATGATGCGCACCTCGGCGTTCGGGTTGTTGCGCAGGCCGTTGGCGAACTGGTCGAGCACGGGCGCGAAGTTCGACTTGATGTTGGAGCGGCCCACGTCGAACGACACGTCGCTCGGAATGGCGAGCTTCAGCTCGTTGTTGGCCGTCTGCGTCACGGCCACGCCGGTGCCCTGCGTGGCGGCTTCCATCTGGCGCTTCTGGTTTTCCATGCGCTGCGACCACAGGTAGCCGCCGAGCGCGCCGGCTGCCGCGCCGACCACGGCGCCCGTGCCGATGGCACCACGGTTGCCGCCGGTGGCCGAACCGATGGCGGCGCCGCCGAGGGCACCGATGCCGGCGCCGATGCCGGTGTTGCGTTGGGTGTCGGTCATTCCGCCGGCACAGCCGGACAAAACGAGGGCAGCTGCGGTGGTTGCAAGAACGAACTTTTTCATGGTGATCCCTTTCAAGGTTGAATCAAGCGGGCCACAGCTTAGCCCCCGACGGGACCCCGATGGTACGTGCTCAAAGCCCTACGGAAAATAAGAAAACTTTCGCCATCGCCCGTGAATGCTGCGATGATTGCTACTAAAGTTGTAGCAATAGGGTGCTTGTCCGACAGTGGCGTGCGCCGTGCGGCTACACAAGCAATTCACGCTTTGGGCGGCGGATCCTCGTCGGAACGCTCGGCGTCGGCTTCGTCATGCAATTCACCCTTGTTACGCCCGGAAAACATGGTCCACCAGATGATCAAGATCAGGACGAGTCCCGCGGCGAGGGCTTCAAGCAGAATCAAACCCATGAGAAATGGACTCCAGTGGCTGGTCGGGCTTGCAATCGTAGCAACGCTCGCCGGCTGTTCCCTCGGCCCCCGCGCCCCCGAAGCCCCCACCCGACCCACCGTCACCCCGCCGCGCGACCTCGGTCCGCTGACCGGATCGCTCGCGCATCCGAAAAGCCGCTGGGTGCCCGTGGGCTGGTCGGAATTGCCGGGCTTCAGCGAAGACCCGTTGCATGAAGGGTGGATCGCGCTGCTGGCCAACTGCGCACGCCCCAACGCCGCCTTCGCACCGCTGTGCCGCGAGGTGCGCCAACTGGCCATCGCCACGCCCGAAGAGCAGCGCCGCTGGATGACCGACCGGCTGCAGCCGTACCGCGTCGAATCGCTCGCGGGCCAGAGCGAAGGCAAGCTCACGAGCTACTACGAGCCCGTGTACGAAGCCTCGCGCGTGCCCTCGGCCGGCTTCAGCGTGCCGCTGTACCAGGCGCCCGAGGGCCTCGTGCCCAAGCGCCCCTGGTTCACGCGCCAGGAAATCGAGACCCTGCCCGAGGCCCAGGCCGCGCTGCGCGGTCGGGAGATCGCCTGGATGGCCGACCCCATCGACGCGCTCATGCTGCACATCCAGGGCTCGGGCCGGTTGCGCATCACCGAGGCCAACGGCTACCAGCACACCGTGCGCGTGGCCTACGCCGCCACCAACGAGCAGCCCTACCGCAGCGTGCAGCAATGGCTCATGAGCCAGGGCGTCGCCAAGGTCGGCAAATGGCCCGACGACACCAAGGCCTGGGCCGTGCAGAACCCGCAGCGCGTGTCGCAGCTGCTGTGGAGCAATCCGCGCTACGTGTTCTTCCGCGAAGAAACCATGAGCGAACTCGACGCCGCCTTCGGCCCGCGCGGTGCGCAGGGCGTGCCGCTCACGGCGGGGCGCTCCATCGCGGTCGACCGCGAGAGCATTCCCTATGGCACGCCGGTGTGGCTCGCATCGAGCGGCCCGACCGCGCAGCTGCAGAAGCTGGTGGTGGCGCAGGACACGGGCAGCGCCATCGTGGGCGCGGTGCGCGCCGACTACTTCGCCGGCACCGGCGCCGAAGCCGGCCGGCTGGCCGCGAGCGTGAATCAGCCGCTGCGGCTGTGGGCGCTGTGGCCGAGGCAGTCGCCGGCGCCCTGAGGGGCGCAGCGTCCGCGCTGCAGTGTGTGACGCGGGCGTGAAGGTTTTTTGACGAAATCTCGCCGAGCCTCGTCGAACACAAAGCGTTTCACAGGCATGTCATGCGAACTGCCTAACTTCGTGGGCTGGTTTCAATCCCAACCCACGAAAGATATTGCGCATGACCGCAAACACCCGCACGGACGCCCACGGCGTCGATCTCGACGATGTCGGCACCAACGATTCCCCGAACCCGTCCTTCACCGACCTCGTCGCGTCGCGCCTGAGCCGCCGCCATCTGTTCGGCCTGGGCGTCGGTACCGCCGGCACCGCACTGCTGCAGGCCTGCGGCGGCGGCAGCGGTGGTGGTGGCGCAGCCTTCCCCATCATTCCGCCCGCACCGGCCCCCGCGCCCGCACCGGCTCCCGCACCGTCGCCCACGCCGCTGAAGCTGGGCTTCAATCCCGTGGCCAAGAGCCTCGATGACGTCGTGACCGTGCCCGCCGGCTACACCGCCAGCGTGCTCTACCGCCTGGGCGACCCGATCGCCGCCGGCGTGGCCGCGTACAAGAACGACGGCACGGACGATCCGGCCACCTACGACCGCCGCGCCGGCGATCACCACGACGGCATGACCTTCTTCGGCGTCAACGCCGCGAACAAGTGGGACGCGACCAACGCTACGCGCGGCCTGCTGGTGATGAACCACGAAGCCATCACGCCGCTGTTCCTGCACCCCGCCGGCCAGACCATCGTGGGCGGTGTACGCACCGTCGCCGACGAAGTGCAGCGCGAGTTCTACCTGCACGGTGTGAGCGTCATCGAGGTGAACAAGACTGGCAGCAGCTGGAGCTACAAGCAGGATTCGAGCTTCAACCGCCGCGTCCACACGCTCACCGAGATGCAGTTCTCCGGCCCGGCCGCCAAGACCGACTACCTGAAGACCAAGTACTCGACCGACGGCAGCAAGACCCGCGGCACGCTCAACAACTGCGCCAACGGCACCACGCCGTGGGGCACGTACCTCACCTGCGAAGAGAACTGGGCCGGCTACTTCCGCCGCATCAAGGGAACCGACGACAGCAAGCGCTCGGCGAAGGAACTCGCGAGCTTCGGCCGCTATGGCGTGGCCAGCACCGGCCGCGAACTCTGGGCCACCGTCACGCCCGACACCGCCGACGGCCAGTACGGCCGCTGGAACACCGAAGTCCTCGGCGCCTCGGCCACCGACGACTACCGCAACGGCCACAACACCTACGGCTGGGTGGTCGAGATCGATGCGTTCAACCCCACCAGCACGCCGAAGAAGCGCACCGCCCTCGGCCGCTTCGGCCACGAAGGCGCCTGCCTCGGCCCGGTCGTGGTCGGCAAGCCGCTGGTCTGGTACATGGGCGACGACTCGCGCAACGAGTACATCTACAAGTTCGTCTCCACGAAGAACTGGGACGCGGCCGACATCGGCGGCGGCATGGCCGCGGGCGACAAGTACATGGACGACGGCCGCCTCTATGTGGCCCGTTTCGACGAAGACGGCACGGGCGTGTGGCTCGAGCTCAAGCTCGGCGTGAACAACATCACCTCGAACTACGACAAATACGCCTTCGCCGATGCGGCCGACGTCGTGACCAACGCCCGCCTGGCCGCCGACGCCGCCGGCGCGACCAAGATGGACCGCCCCGAGTGGACCGCCGTCAACCCGAAGACCGGCGACGTCTACGTGACGCTGACCAACACCAACGCCGCCTCGCGCCCGATCGGCAAGACCAGCGCCTCCAATCCGCGCTACTACGACGACAGGACGACCGCCAACGCACCGCAGCTGGGCAACCCGAACGGCCACATCGTGCGCTTCGCGGACGAGAACGCCGACCCGACCTCGCTGCGCTTCAAGTGGGACGTGTACCTCTTCGCCGCGCGCTCGACGGCGTCGGCCGATGTCAACCTCTCGCAGCTCACGGCCGACAACGACCTGTCCAGCCCCGACGGCATGTGGTTCAGCCACGCCGCCCCCGGCCTGCTGTGGCTGCAGACCGACGATGGCGCCTACACCGACGTGACCAACTGCATGCTGCTGGCGGCACTGCCCGGCAAGGTGGGCGACGGCGGCGCGAAGGTGATCACCAACGTCGACACCGCGAACAGCATCACGCGCACGCAGAACACCTTCGTGGGCAAGGCGCCCGGCACGGAAGGCCTGCGCCGCTTTCTGGTTGGCCCGAAGGATTGCGAACTCACCGGCATTGCCGAGTCGGGCGACGGCCGCGCGCTGTTCGTGAACATCCAGCATCCGGGTGAAGGTTCGAAGAAGGACGAAACGCCGATCAGCCACTGGCCGGACGGTGGCAGCAGCCGCCCGCGCTCGGCCACCGTGGTCATCACGAAGAACGACGGCGGCCTGATCGGTCTCTAAGTTTCTTTCCGCCCCGTCGGGGGCGTGCCGACTACAACGGCGCTGCTGGCAACGGCAGCGCCGTTTTGTATCTCACCTGCTTCAACGCAAAGCTCGACCGGATCTTCTCGATCCCCGGAATCGGCGTCAGCTGTTCCATGATGAAGCGCTCCAGCGCCGCCATGTCGGCCACGGCGATGCGGATCAGGTAGTCGCTGTCGCCGGTCATCAGGTAGCACTCCATCACCTCGTCGTGCTCGGCGATGCGCTGCTCGAAGTCGGCCAGCGACTGCTTGCTCTGCGTCGTCAGGCTGATCGAGATGAACACGTTGAGCCCCAGGCCCAGCGCCTTGGCGTTCGCGAGCGCCACATAGCGATCGATCACGCCGCTGGTCTCCAGCACCTTCACGCGCGCCAGGCAGGGCGAGGGCGACAGGTGCACGCGGCGCGCGAGTTCGACGTTCGACAGGGCGCCGTCGCGTTGCAGCTCGTCGAGAATGCGCAGGTCGATGGCATCGAGTTCCATGAAATTCCGTGAAGCTCTTGAATTGCGGCATTTTATGCTTGTGAATAGCCATGAAATCGAAGGTGCCGGTAGCTAATTTTCCGCGAGGCGGCTTAAAGTGCTGGCATGAACGCCCCGATCTCCGCCGACCAGATGCGCGCCCTGTTGCTCGACACGCCGCCGTCGCACGACCCCGACCCCGAAGAGACCGCCGAATGGCGCGACGCCTTCCTGGCGCTGGCGCAGACGCAAGGTCCGCAGCGCGCGCGCCAGATGCTGGCCGAGCTGGCGCGCCTGGCGCGGCAGCAGCGCATCGGCTGGCAGCCCGAGCTGGCCACGCCGTACGTCAACACCATCGCCGCGGCCGACCAGCCGCCGTTTCCGGGTGACCTCGCCGTCGAAGAAAAGCTCGCCTCGCTGATGCGCTGGAACGCGCTCGCCATGGTGGCCAAGGCCAACCAGGCGTACGGCGAACTCGGCGGCCACATCGCCAGCTATGCGAGTGCGGCCGACCTGTTCGAGACCGGCTTCAACCACTTCTTCCATGCGCGCAGCCCGGCGCACCGCGGCGACTTGGTGTTCTTCCAGCCGCACAGCGCGCCCGGCGTGTATGCGCGGGCGTACCTCGAAGGGCGTCTGAGCCAAGAAGACCTGAACCATTACCGCCAGGAACTCACCGCGCCCGCCTTCACCGACGGCAGCGGCGCGCGCGGGCTGTGCAGCTACCCGCACCCGTACCTGATGCCGGACTTCTGGCAGTTCCCCACCGGCTCGATGGGCATCGGCCCGATCAGCTCGATCTATCACGCGCGTTTCATGCGCTACCTCACGCACCGCAACCTGCTGAACTGCGAAGGCCGCAAGGTGTGGGGCGTGTTCGGCGACGGCGAGATGGACGAGCCCGAATCGATGAGCGCGCTGACGCTCGCCGCGCGCGAAAAGCTCGACAACCTCGTGTGGGTCGTCAACTGCAACCTGCAGCGCCTCGACGGCCCGGTGCGCGGCAACGGCCGCATCATCGACGAGCTCGAAAAGCTCTTCGCCGGCGCGGGATGGAACGTCGTCAAGCTCGTGTGGGGCAGCGACTGGGACGGCCTGTTCGCGCAGGACGTGAGCGGCGCGCTTGCGCGCGTGTTCGCCAACACCGTCGACGGCCAGATGCAGACCTTCGCTGCGAAGGACGGCCGCTTCAACCGCGACAACTTCTTCGGCCAGAACCCCGAGCTTGCGCGCCTGGCCGAAGGCATGACCGACGAGCAGATCGACCGCTTGAAGCGCGGCGGCCACGACCTCGTGAAGATCCACGCCGCGTACGCAGCCGCTGCTGCGCACAAGGGCCAGCCCACCGTGATCCTTGCCCACACCAAGAAGGGCTACGGCATGGGCAGCGCCGCGCAGGGCAAGATGACCACGCACTCGCACAAGAAGATGGGCGACGTCGACCTCATCGAGTTCCGCGACCGCTTCAACCTGCCGCTCACCGACGCGCAGGCCACCGCGATGGACTTCTACCGCCCGGCCGAAGACAGCGCCGAGATGCGTTACCTGCGCCAGCACCGCGAAGCACTCGGCGGCGCCATGCCGCGCCGCGAGACCGCGTGCGACGTCGTGCCCAAGCCCGACATCGCGGCCTACGCGAACTTCGCCACGGCCGCCGCCGGCAAGGAGATGAGCACCACCATGGCCTTCGTGCGCATGCTGGGCAACCTCATGAAGGACAAGGCGCTGGGCCCGCGCATCGTGCCCATCGTGGCCGACGAGGCGCGCACCTTCGGCATGGCCAACCTGTTCAAGCAGGTCGGCATCTACTCGAGCGTGGGCCAGCGCTATGCGCCGGAAGACATCGGCTCGGTGCTGAGCTATCGCGAAGCCACCGACGGCCAGATCCTTGAAGAAGGCATCAGCGAAGCCGGCGCCATCGCGAGCTGGACGGCCGCGGCCACCAGCTACAGCGTGCACGGCCTGGCGATGCTGCCGTTCTACATCTACTACTCGATGTTCGGCTTCCAGCGTGTGGGCGACGCCATCTGGGCGGCGGCCGACCAGCGCGCACGCGGCTTCCTGCTGGGCGCCACGTCGGGCCGCACCACGCTCGGCGGCGAAGGCCTGCAGCACCAGGACGGCAGCAGCCACCTCGTGGCCGCGACCATTCCCAACTGCAAGGCCTACGACCCGGCCTTCGCGGGCGAGATGGCGGTCATCGTCGACGCGGGCATCCGCGAGATGATGGTCGAGCAGCAGGACGTGTTCTATTACGTCACGCTCATGAACGAGAACTACGCGCAGCCCGACCTGCCGGCGGGCGCCGAGGCCGACATCCTGCGTGGCTGCTACCGCTTCGGCACGTATGCGCCGGCATCGGGCAAGGCAAAGAAGAGCGTCACGCTGCTGGGCTCGGGCGCGATCCTCACCGAGGTCATCAAGGCCGCGCAGCAGCTGGCCGACGAAGGCATCGAGGCCGAGGTGTTCAGCGTCACGAGCTGGAGCGAGCTGGCGCGCGACGGCCAGGCCTGCGAGCAGCGCGCACTGGCCGGCGAGAAGAACGCCGGCACGCCCTTCGTCGCGCAACAACTCGGCAAGGGCAGCAAGGCCCCGATCGTCGCCGCCACCGACTACGTGCGCGCCCTGCCCGAGAGCGTGCGCGCCTTCCTGCCCGAAGGCCGCCGCTACCTCACGCTGGGCACCGACGGCTTCGGGCGCAGCGACACGCGCGCCGCCCTGCGCGACTTCTTCGGCGTGGACGCGGCGAGCATCGCGCGGGCCGCGCGCCACGCGCTCGGCCTCTGACACAGGCGAAGGCGCGGCCATGCGGTATGGCGGTGCGGTGCCTGCGTTAGAGTCGCAGACCCCACCGCCTCCCCGCGCCCATGACCCCCCGTTTCCAGTCCCTTGCTCCCGCCGTCCGCCTGGCCGACCAGGTGGCCGATGCGCTCGTGGCCGAGGTGCGCAGCGGGCGCTTGTCGGAAGGCGACCGGCTGCCGACCGAGACCGCGTTGGCCACCCAGTTCGGCGTGAGCCGTACCGTGGTGCGCGAGGCGGTGTCGCGACTGAAGTCGCTCGGGCTGGTCGATTCGCGGCAGGGCAGCGGCGTGTTCGTGCGCGCTGCGGGCGTGGAGCCGCTGCGCTTCGAGATGCCGCATGTGGCGTCGCGCGAAGCGGTGGTGCAGATGGTCGAGCTGCGCCGCGCGCTCGAGGCCGAGGTGGCCGCGCTCGCGGCCGAGCGCCGCACGCCCGAGGACATGCTGCGCATCCGCGACGCCATCGATGCGCTGCACGCGGCGGTGTCGATGGGCGGCAACGGGGCCGACGAAGATGTGCGCTTTCACCGCGCCATCGCCGAGGCGGCGCGCAACCCGTTCCTCATCGGCACGCTGCAGTACCTGCGGCAGTTCCTGCATGGCGCCACCCGCGTCACGCGCGCCAACGAGGCGCGCCGTGCCGACTTCGTGCGCGAAGTGGCGCAGGAGCACGCGCGCATCGTCGAGGCGATCGATGCCGGCGACCCGCTGGCCGCGCGCGAAGCCGCCAAGGCGCACATGGACAACGCCATCCGCCGTATCGAGCAGGCCGACCCGGCCTTCTGGCAGCAGGAAGGTGCCCAGCTGGCCCGACCCCTGGTCGAAGGCTGGCCGGCGGGCAAGTAAGCCCACGCTCACAATTTTCTGAAGAGGTCTCGGTGTGCGGGTTATCCCGTATCCGAGAGCTTGTCTTAAATTTGTATGATGACCTGACAAGTAAGGGGCGACCGCGCCGCAGGGTGACGGGACGACCCCGTTTTTTCATCCAGCGGACTCCCTCCCAATGACTTCCACCCTCCAGGCCGGCGCGCCTTCGGCCATGGCCGACCTGCCCGTCGATGCCGCGCTCGAGAAACGCGCCTACGCCAAGGTGTTCTGGCGCCTCGTGCCCTTCCTGATGCTCTGCTACGTGGTCGCGTACCTCGACCGCGTGAACGTCGGCTTCGCCAAGCTGCAGATGGGCGCGGACCTCGGCTTCAGCGAAACCGTGTTCGGCCTCGGCGCCGGCATCTTCTTCCTGGGCTACTTCCTGTTCGAGGTGCCGAGCAACCTGCTGCTGAACCGCGTGGGCGCCCGCGTGTGGATCGCGCGGATCATGATCACCTGGGGCCTCTTGTCGGCCTGCTTCGTGTTCGTGGAAACGCCGACCAGCTTCTACATCCTGCGCTTCCTGCTCGGCGTGGCCGAGGCGGGCTTCTACCCCGGCGTGATCCTGTACCTGACGCACTGGTACCCGTCGCACCGGCGCGCGCGGATCATCGCGGTGTTCATGTCGGCGATTCCCGTGGCGGGCATCTTCGGCAACCCGCTGTCGGGCTGGATCATGGACGCCTTCCACGGCGTGTCGTCGATGCACGGCTGGCAGTGGATGTTCATCATCGAAGCCATTCCCGCTGTGCTGGTGGGCGTGATGGTGCTGCTCTACCTGGACAACGGCATCGCGCACGCGCGCTGGCTCTCGCCCGAAGAAAAGCAGCTGCTGCAACGTGAAGTCGCGCGCGACCAGGCGCACGGCGCCAAGGGCCCGCATTCGGTGGGCGCGATGTTCCGCGACGCACGCGTGTGGTGGATGGCGCTCATCTACTTCGCCTTCGTCATGGGCCAGTACGCGCTGACCTTCTGGCTGCCGACGCTGGTGAAGGCCACGGGCGTGCAGGGCAACTTCAACATCGGCCTGCTGAGCGCCATTCCGTTCCTCTGCGCGATCGTCGCGATGAACCTGTTCGGCCGCAGCGCCGACGCGCGCCGCGAACGCCGCTGGCACCTGATCATCCCCGCGATGATGGGCGCCGTGGGCTTCACCGTCGCGGCCTCGTACACGCAGAACACGGTCGTGTCGCTGACCTTCCTGTCGCTCGCGGCCGCCGGCGTGCTCACCTGCGCGCCGCTGTTCTGGTCGCTGCCCACCGCGTTCCTCTCGGGCACGGCGGCGGCGGCGGGCATTGCGGTCATCAACTCGGTGGGCAACCTCGCGGGCTTCGTGAGCCCGTACCTCATCGGCTACCTGAAGGACCTCACGGGCAGCACGCAGATCGGCATGTACGTGCTGGCCGGCGCGCTGGTGCTCGGCGCCATCGGCGTGTGGCTCACGCCCAAGCAACTCGTCAATCGCTGATCGAAGGACGCACGACATGACTTCTTCTTCCAACACCCCCGTCGTCGGCCTCGTGGGCCTGGGCGCCATGGGCAGCGGCATGGCGCAATCGCTGCGCCGCGCGGGCCATGCGCCGCATGTGTTCGACGTGCGCCCCGGCGTCGCTGAAGCCTTCGCGCGCGACGGCGGCACCGCCTGCGACACGCTGGCTGCGCTCGGTGCGCAGTGCGACATCGTGGTCAGCGTGGTCGTCAACGCGGCGCAGACCGAGTCGGTGCTGTTCGGCGACGGCACCACGCCCGGCTGCGCGGCGTCGATGAAGCCCGGCAGCCTGTTCGTGATGTGCTCCACCGTCGACCCGAACTGGTCGGTGGCGCTCGAAGCGCGCCTCGCGCAGCAGGGCATCCTGTACCTCGACGCACCGATCTCCGGCGGCGCCGCCAAGGCCGCGAGCGGCCAGATGACGATGATGACCGCCGGCACGCCCGCGGCGTATGAGAAGGCCGGCGCCATGCTCGACGCGATGGCCGCCAAGGTCTACCGCCTGGGCGATTCGGCCGGCGCGGGCAGCAAGGTGAAGGTCATCAACCAGCTGCTGGCGGGCGTGCACATCGCCGCTGCGGCCGAAGCCATGGCGCTGGGACTGCGCGAAGGCGTGAACCCCGACGCGCTGTACGAGGTCATCACCCACAGCGCCGGCAACAGCTGGATGTTCGAGAACCGCATGGCCCATGTGCTCGCGGGCGACTACACGCCGCTGTCGGCCGTCGACATCTTCGTGAAGGACCTGGGCCTGGTGCTCGACGTGGCGCGCGCCAGCAAGTTTCCGCTGCCGCTGTCGTCCACCGCGCACCAGATGTTCATGCAGGCCTCCACGGCCGGCTTTGCGCGCGAAGACGACAGCGCGGTCATCAAGATCTTCCCGGGCATCGAATTGCCCGCCGCGAAAAAATAACATGGGGCCTCTGCGCTCCACCGACCCAGGAAAGACACACACCATGAACGTTCTCATCACCGGCGGCTGCGGCTTCCTCGGCGCCCGCCTCGCCCGCACCCTGCTCGCAGGCGGCCCGCTCGCACTGGCCGGCGGCCAGCCCCAGGACATCGCGCGCATCACGCTCGCCGACCGCGTGCCGCCGCCCGCCGACCTCGCGGCCGACGCGCGCATCCAGTTCGTGCAGGGCGACCTGTACGAGCAGGCCGCCAATGGCGCATTGCCGCTGGCCGACACCGACGCCGTGTTCCACCTCGCCGCCGCCGTGAGCGGCGAGTGCGAGGCCGACTTCGACCTCGGCATGCGCAGCAACCTCGACACCACGCGCGCCCTGCTCGACGCCTGCCGCAGCGCGGGCCACGCGCCCGTGTTCGTGTTCTCCAGCTCCGTCGCCGTGTTCGGCGATTCGCCCGAGCAGCGCCTGCCCGCGGTGATCGAAGACACCACGCTGCCCACGCCGCAGAACAGCTACGGCATCCAGAAGTTCATCGGCGAGCAGCTCGTGGCCGACTACACGCGCAAGGGCTTCGTGCAGGGCCGCAACGTGCGGCTCATGACGGTGTCGGTGCGTCCGGGCCGTCCGAACGGCGCGGCCTCCAGCTTCCTGAGCGGCATGCTGCGCGAGCCGCTGGCCGGCGTGCGCGCGCGCTGCCCCGTGGCGCCCGAGACGCCGGTCGCGCTGGCCTCGCCCGGCAACACCGTCGCCGGCATCGTGCGCGCGGCCACCGCCAGCGCCGCCGAATGGGGCGCACGCACCGCCATCAACCTGCCCGCGCTGACCACCACCGTGCGCGAGATGGCGCAGGCGCTCGAGCGCATCGCCGGCACCGAGGCCACCGCCCTCATCGACTGGGAGCCCGACGCCGCCATCGCGAAGATCGTCACCAGCTGGCCCAGCCGCATCCACGCCGCGCGCGCCGAGGCGTTGGGCCTGAAGGCCGACGCCAGCTTCGACGCCATCCTGCGCGACTACGTGCGCGAGAACGCGCAGGCGGTCACGCTGCCGCTGAAGGGCTGAGCGATGGCGAAGCTTGTGCTCGGCTGCATCGCCGACGACTTCACCGGCGCCACCGATCTGGCCAACAACCTCGTGCGCGCCGGCATGCGCGTGGTGCAGACCATCGGCGTGCCCGCCGGCCCGCTCGATGCCGACGTGAATGCGGTCGTGGTCGCGCTCAAGTCGCGCACCATCGCGCCGGCCGAGGCCATCGCGCAGTCGCTCGATGCGCTGCGCTGGCTGCAGGCGCAGGGCGCGCAGCAGATCTACTTCAAGTACTGCTCCACCTTCGACAGCACGGCCCAAGGCAACATCGGCCCCGTGACCGAGGCCTTGATGGACGCGCTGCAATGCGACTTCACCATCGCCACGCCGGCCTTCCCCGACAACAAGCGCACCGTGTTCAAGGGCTACCTGTTCGCGGGCGACGTGCTGCTCAACGAGAGCGGCATGCAGAACCATCCGCTCACGCCGATGACCGACCCGAACCTCGTGCGCGTGCTGCAGGCGCAGTGCACGCGCAAGGTGGGCCTGATCGACCACGCGGTGGTGGCGCGCGGCGCGGACGCCATCGACGCACGCATCGCGCAGCTGAAGGCCGAGGGCGTGAGCATCGCCATCGTCGACGCGGTCTCGAACGACGACCTGTTGCGCATGGGCCCGGCCCTCGCGAAGCTGCCGCTGCTCACGGCGGGCTCGGGCGTGGCCATCGGCCTGCCGGCCAACTTCGGCCTCGCGCCGTCGTCGCAGGCCAGCGCGTTGCCGAAGGCCGGCGGCAAGACGGCGGTGGTCTCGGGCAGCTGCTCGCTGGCCACCAACCGGCAGGTGCTCGACTTCATCCAGCGCGGCGGCGCGGCGATGGCCATCGACCCGCTGCGCATCGCGGCGGGTGTGGACGTGACAGCCGAAGTGCTGGCCTGGGCCGCACCGCTGATCGACAAGGGCTCCGTGCTCGTCTATTCGACCGCCGAAGCCGGCGCCGTGAAGTCGGTGCAAGGGCGGCTCGGCGTGGAAGAAGCCGGCGCGATGGTCGAACGCACCATCGCCGCCATCGCGCGCGGCCTGGTCGAGCGCGGCGTGCACCAGCTCGTGGTGGCCGGCGGCGAAACCTCGGGCGCCTGCGTGCAGGCGCTGGGCATCGCGCAGATGCAGATCGGTCCGCAGATCGACCCCGGCGTGCCGTGGTGCCATGCGCGTTCCGATGCGGCGCCCGAAGCGGGGCTGCACATCACGCTGAAGTCGGGCAACTTCGGCAGCGACGATTTCTTCACCAAAGCTTTTACAGTGCTCGCATGACCGAGAACGAAGCCCGCGACGAAATCTGCCGTGTCGGCCGCAGCCTGTTCGAACGCGGCTACGTGCATGCCACGGCCGGCAACATCAGCGTGCGGCTGGACGACGGTTTTCTCATCACGCCGACCGATGCCTGCCTGGGTTTTCTCGACCCCGCGCGGCTCGCACGGCTCGATGCCCAAGGCCAGCAGACCGGCGGCGACCGCGCCAGCAAGACCATCGCGCTGCACACGCGCATCTACGCCGCCGCGCGCGCGTTCGATGCGGGCACGGCCTGCGTGATCCACACGCACAGCACGCACTGCGTCGCCCTGACCTTGGGCAACCCGCAAGCCGAACTGCTGCCCGCGCTCACGCCCTACTTCGTGATGAAGGTCGGCCATGTGCCGGTCATTGCGTACCACCGCCCCGGCGCGCCCGAGGCGGCCGAACAGGTGGCGCAGGCCATCGCGCGCTACGGCGCGGCCGGCACGCCGATCCGAGCGGCGATGCTCGCGCGCCTGGGCCCCAACGTCTGGCACGAAACACCGGCCGCCGCGATGGCCGTGCTCGAAGAGCTGGAAGAAACCGCACGCCTGCAGATGCTCACGCAGGCCACCCGGCCCGCACCGCTCACCCCCGATCAGATCGATGAACTGCGACGCACTTTCGGTGCGCGCTGGTAGTACAAACACCCCATGCCCCAATTCGCCGCCAACCTCTCGATGCTCTACCCGGAGCTCGCATTTCTCGACCGCTTCGACGCCGCCGCGAAAGACGGCTTCCAGGCCGTCGAGTACCTCTTCCCCTACGACTTCAGCAAAGAAGAGATCGTTGCGCGCCTGAAGCACAACGGCCTGCAGCAGGTGCTGTTCAACGGCCCGCCCGGCGACTGGGCCGGCGGCGAACGCGGCCTGGCCTGCCTGCCGGGGCGCGAGGGCGAGTTCCGCGAAGGCATCGCCAAGGCCATCGACTACGCCGTGGCACTCGACTGCCCGCGCATCCACGTCATGGCCGGCCTGGTCCCCGACAACCTCGCACGCGAGGCCGCAGAAGCTGTCTATGTCGAGAACCTGCGCTGGGCCGCGGCCGAGGCCGCGAAGGCCGGGCGCGACGTGCTGATCGAGCCGATCAACACGCGCGACATTCCGCGCTTCTTTCTCAACCGGCAGGACCACGCGCACCAGATCGTCGAGACCGTGGGCGCCGCCAACCTCAAGGTGCAGATGGACCTCTATCACTGCCAGATCGTCGAGGGCGACGTGGCGATGAAGCTGCGCCAGTACCTGCCGACCGGCCGCGTCGGCCACCTGCAGATCGCGGGCGTGCCCGAGCGCCACGAGCCCGATGTCGGCGAGCAGAACTACGACTATCTCTTCGGCGTGATCGACGAAGTGGCGACGCAGTGCGGCTGGCAAGGCTGGGTCGGTTGCGAATACCGCCCGCGCCGCGGCATGGAGCCCGGCGGCACCTCGGCCGGACTGGGCTGGCTGCGCGACTGGCGCCAGCGCGCATGACGACGCTCGAAGCGCTGCGCATCCCGATGCCGCTGCGTGGCTTTGCCGCGGCGGGCGATGCGCAGGTCTTCGACGTCACGATCGACGGCGACAAGATCGCGTCCATCGAGCCCAGCGCGTCGCAGACGCAGGCGCGCGGCACGCTGCTGAGCGCCCTCGTCGAAGCGCACGCGCACATCGACAAGAACTTCACCGTGCAGGACGTCGGCGCTGCGCAGGGCGACCTGTTCACCGCCATCGAGCGCATGGGTCGCCACCGTGCGAGCTGGACCGGCGCCTCGCTGCGCCTGCGCATGGAGCGTGCGCTGCACGAAGCCTGGCGCGCCGGCACGCGGGCACTGCGCACGCACCTCGACTGGGTCGAGCCCGAGCCGCCGGCCGCGCTGGCCGTGTTCGAGGCGCTGCGCGAAGAATGGCAAGGCCGCATCGAACTGCAGTTCGTCGCGCTCGTGCCGCTCGACGTGTTCGCCGACCTCGCGGCCGGCGAGCGCATCGCGCGCGACGTGAAGCGCTCGGGTGGGGCGCTGGGCGCTTTCGTCTACCGCAACGAAGGCCTCGTCCACAAGTCGGGCCGCGTATTCGACCTCGCGCAGCAGCACGGGTTGACGCTCGACTTCCACGTCGACGAAGGCCTGGACACCGACGCCAGCGGCCTGCGCAGCATCGCGCAGCTGGTGCGCGCGCGCGACTTCAAGGGCCGCGTGGTCTGCGGCCATGCCTGCTCGCTCTCGGTGCAGGACGATGCGGTGGCCGCCGAAACGCTCACCTTGTGCGCCGGCGCCGGACTGCACCTCGTCGCGCTACCGACCACCAACCTCTACCTGCAGGGCGCGTGGGACCGCACGCCCGTGGCGCGCGGCATCACGCGCATCCGCGAGGCCGCCGCGCACGGCCTGCGCGCGAGCCTGGCCACCGACAACGTGCAGGACGCCTTCTATCCCTACGGCAGCTACGACCTGCTCGAGACCTTCGGCCTCGGCGTGCAGATGGCGCACCTCGCGCCCGCCGCCGACTGGCTCGACACCATCACCGTGAACCCCGCCAAGGCGCTGGGGCTCGCGTGGGACGGTCGACTCGCGCCGGGCTGCCCGGCCGACCTGGTGGTGCTGGCCGCCACCGACGAACACGAACTCATCGGCCCGCGTGGCCGCCTGCGCAGCGTCTACCGCGCGGGTCAACTTCTGGAGCCGAACACACCATGAGCATGGGCAAGCCGATGGCCAACTATGCCGCCGCCAAACGCGTCGGCGATTTCGTCTTCATGAGCGGCGTGGTCGCCGTCGACCCGGCCACGCGCCGCGCGGTGGCGGGCTACGACGCCATTCCCGAAGAAGCGCGCACCGCGCTGCAGGGCGTGGGCTATGCCACGGGCCAGATGTCGGTCGACATCTTCGAGGCGCCCATCGTGGCGCAGAGCTGGTTCGTGCTCGAGCGCATCCGCCAGATCGCGGCCGAGCACGGCGGCACCATGGAAGACGTGGTGAAGCTGGTGCAGTACTTCCGCCACCTGCCGCACTACGCGTTCTACAACCGCGTGCGCGGCCTGTTCTATCCGGGCGAGCCGCCGGTGAGCACGGTGGTCGAGGTGTCGCGCTTCCTGCCGGGCGACGAGGTGCTCGTCGAAGTGGAAGCGACGATGTTCCTTCCCCTGCGCAGCGCTACCTGACGCCTGCGCCTTTCAAAAGAAACTCCGTCACCTGCTCGATGAGGTAGCGGCGGTCCTTGTCGTCGCCCTGTTGCGCGGCGCTGCGGTAGTAGGCGGCCTGCGTGGCGTGGTCGGCATAGAACTGCGTCACGGCCCAGATGTGGAACAGCACCAGCATCGGGTCGGATTTGTCCATCAGGCCCTGGTTCATCCAGTTCTGGATCACCGCGGCGGCCTGGTCGGTGCGCTGCTTGCTCGTGTCCATCATGCTGTCGATGACGGGTGCGCCACGCATCATCTCGGCCGTGAAAATGCGCGAGCGCAGCGGGTGCTCGAGCGAGAACACCATCTTGCGCTGGATCAGGTCGCCCAGCACCTTGCGCGGGCCGAAGGCCTCGTCGCTGAAGCCGAACACCACGATCCAGTCGGTCAGGATGTCCTGCAGCACCTGGCGGTACAGCGCTTCCTTGCTGTCGATGTAGTAGTGCAGCTGCGCCTTCGACAGGCCCGCCTTGTCGGCGATGGCCTGGGTCGACGCGCCGGCCAGGCCTTCGCTCGCGAACACCTCGATGGCGGCCTGGTTGATGAGGCCCAGCACCTGCGTGTACTTGCGCGAACGCCCGCGCGTGGCGGGTGCTTCGCTGTCGGTGTCCGTCACGCTCACAGCTGCAGCACCAGGTCGGGGCCCTTGGCGCGCGAGCAGCACAGTGCCACCTTGGTGCGCCGCTCGGTGCCCGTGAGGCAGAAGTCGCGGTGCTCGGCGCCTTCGCCGTCGCCCTCGACCACGCAGGTGCCGCACAGGCCCTGCTGGCACGACACGGGAATGTCGATGCCGACTTCGTGCAATGCGTCGACCGCGGTCTGGTCGGCCGCCACCGGCACCTCGATGCCGCGCCGCGCCAGCTTCAGCGTGAAGGGCAGGCCCGTGGTGGCGGCGGCCGTGCCGGTGGGCGCGGCGAAGTACTCGGTGTGCAGCGTGTCTTCGGGCCAGTGCGCGGCGGCCTCGCGCACGGCCTGCATGAAGCCGCCGGGGCCGCACACATACAGGTGCGTGTCGGGCGTGCGCTCGGCCAGCAGCGCGCGCAGGTCGATGCGTTGCGTCCTGTCATCCGTGAGGTCCTGGTCCAGGTGCAGCTTCAGGTGCGGCGCCAGCGCGGGCGCGTGCAGCGCCTCGGCGAAAGCCAGGTGCTCCTCGCTGCGTGCGAACACGCACAGCGTGAAGTCGGCGCCGCGCGCGGCCAGCGCCTGCGCCATGGCCAGCAGCGGCGTCATGCCGATGCCACCGGCCAGCAGCAGGTGGCGGCGGGCTTCGGCGCGCAGCGGGAAGGTGTTGCGCGGCGCGCTGATCGCAATCAGGTCGCCCTCGCGCACGCGCTCGTGCATCGAGGCCGAGCCGCCGCGGCTTGCGTGCTCGCGCTTCACGCCGATCACGTAAGAGCCCGTGCCCGAGGGCGCGCGCGCCAGCGAGTACTGGCGCGAGAAGCCGCCGGGCATGTGCACGTCGATGTGCGCGCCGGCCTCGTAGCCGGGCAGCGCGCGGCCCCACGGATGCGTCAGCTCGAAGGCCAGGATTTCCGGCGTCTGGCGCGAGATGCGTTCGACGCGGACGGTCAGGGTGCGTTCGAGGCTCATGGTGTCTGTCTCCCTGCTTGCTTGTTTGTTGGCTAGATGTTGTGCAGCGTGCGCGCCACGCGCGCGATGAAATGGGTGCGGTCGCGGTCGGTGACGGCGTTCATGTCGTGCAGCTGCAGCCACGTCACCTTGCAGCGCCACGCGAACAACGCGCGCAGCGCGCGTGTGAACAGCCGCCGCCCCGGGTCGCCGATCACCATCACGAACCAGCGCGGCGAGCCGCCCGTGGTCACCACCGTCAGCCGGCGGATGTGCCGCATGCCCGACTTCGCCAGCTGCCCTTTGCGCTCCGCGGGCAGGAAGGCCACGCCCGGCAGCCACACGCGCTCGAGCCAGCCCTTGAGCATGGACGGCGGTCCATGGAACCAGGTGGGGTAGACGAACACCAGGTGCTCGGCCCACAGCAGCGCTTCGACGTGGGGTTTCACGCGTTCGCGGATCAGTTCGGGGTTGTCGAGGTAGGCGATGCGCTCTTCGCGTGTCAGCGTCGGGTCGAAGCCCTCGGCGTACAGGTCGATGGCCCGCACGGGATGGCGAGGCTGCAGCGCGTCGAGGGCGGTGCGGTAGAGCGCGTGGTTGAAGCTGTCAGGATTCGGATGGCAATGGACGACGAGCGTTTTCATGGTTCGGGCCGGTTCGCCTGTTCGGCGAGACGGGGTCAGAGCCCAAGGAATAAAAGGCCGCGCGTGCCTTATGGCAAACCCAGGCGCCGGCATCTGACCCCGGCGCAAGCCCCGCGCGACCCACGGGAAAAAACGAAACGACTTACTTGCCGGTGAGCTTCTTGCGGATGTCGACACCCACGCCCTTGTTGACGAACTGCGTGGTCGCGACCTTCGACAGGTCGATCTCGCCCGGCTTGTACAGGCCGGCCTTGACCATCTTGTCGTAGAAGTCCTTCACGCGTGCTTCGTCCATCGCGCCGATGCCCTTGGTGAGCGAGTCGCCGCTGTCCACGATGCCCATCTTCTTGATGAGATCGATGGAGCCCTGCAGTGCGGCCGGCGTGGCGTCGGGGTTGGTCTTGGCCATGAGCTCGTTGGCGGCCTTGTTGTCGCCGTAGAGGTAGTTGTTCCAGCCGACGATCGAAGCCTCGATGAACTTGCGCACCGTCTCGGGCTTGGTCTTGATGAGGTCGGCGCGGGTCTCGATGGTGGTGGCGTAGGTCGAGAAGCCGTGGTCGGCCAGCAGGTGCACCACCGGGTCGAAGCCGGCCTGCGCCTTGATCGACAGCGGCTCCGAGATGGCGTAGCCCTGCTGGATGGACTTCTTGTCTGCGAGGAACGGGCCGACGTTGAAGGTGTAGGGCTTGAGCTGCGAATCCTTGAAGCCGTGCTCCGACTTCATCCACTGCCAGAAGCTGAACTGACCGTCCTTGCCGATGAAGGCCACGGGCGCCTTGGTCATGTCCTTGAAGGTGTCGTAGCCCTGGCCCGGGTGGGCGAACATGGCCTGCGGGTCTTTCTGGAAGATGGCCGCGACCACCACGGTGGGCACGCCGTTCTTCACGTTGTCGAAGGACTGCAGCAGGTTGCCGGTCATCAGGAAGTCGACCTTGCCGGCCGGCAGCATGGGCCGGTTGTTGACCATCGGGCCGCCCTGCATGATTTCCACGTCGAGGCCGTACTTCTTGTAGGTGCCGTCCACCAGCGCCTGGTAGAAGCCGCCGTGGCCGGCCTGCGCCTTCCAGTTGGTGGCGAACACCACTTTTTCCTGGGCGTGCGCGGCGAGGGCAGCACCTGCGAGGGCCAGGCCGAAGGCCAGCGGCCGGAGAGAGAAAGCGGGGATGCGCATGGGGACGGACTCCTGTGGAGGTTGGGGTGGGGACGGGATGCGAAGACTAAATGTTTTTCTCAACGCTCGACGGCCATGTCGGGCGTCCAGCCGCGCGTTTTTCCGGGGTTCATCAGGCCCATCGGATCGCTGCGCTTCTTGAACTCGATCTGCTGCGTGTCGATGGTCTTCATGCCGCCGTCCTCGATGGTGAAGACGTGCGGGTTGAAGATCTGCGCGCCGCCCTGCGACTCGATCTCGCGCATCACCTCGTACTGGTGGGCCTCGCCCTTCCAGCGCACGAGCAGGATGCCGAAGGTGCCGCACTGGCCGTTGGCGCGCGCGAAGTCCTGGTGCTGCAGCACGTCGTCGCCGAAGATTTGCAGGTGGCGCTCGACCACGGACGGATCGAAGGGCTGGGCGTAGGCCACCTGCAGATACGTCCAGCTGCGGTCGGCCTTCAGCGCTTGCAGCGTCGTGTGGTTGAAGGCGCACTCGTAGGCCGGCGGCAGGCCCGCGGCCAGCAGCTCGTCTTCGGTGCCGGCCACCGAGATGGTGCCGCCGTGCGCCGCGGCCAGCGCGCGAAAGCCCGCCAGCGTGTCGGGCGAGACCATGGTGAACACCGCGTGCCGGTCGGGCGGAAAGTGCTCGCCCATGGCCGTGTAGTAGGGCGAGAAGCGCGCCTCCACGGTCGAGAGCAAGAACAGGTCGTAGTCGGGCGCTTGCGCGGCAATGCCGAAGTCGAGCGCGCCGCGGTAGCTGTCGAACAGCACCGTGCAGTGCACCCAGTCGACCGCCGGGCTCAGCGCCACTTCGACGTCGAGGATCACGCCGTTGGTGCCGTAGGCATGGTGCACCTGCTGGATCTCGTCGCCCACCAGCTCGATGACGCGCGGCTCGCGCTCCACCGTCATCACGCGCGCGCGCAGCAGGTTGCCGGGGTCGCGCAGGATGCCGTGGCGGAACGAGCCGATGCCGCCGAAGCCGCCCGCGATGAAGCCGCCGATGCTGGCCACGTGCCAGGTCGAGGGCCACATGCGCAGCGCCTGCCCGGTTTCGCGTGCGGCCAGGTCGATGTCGTGCATGCGCGCGCCGGCCTCGACGCGGATGCGGCCCTCGGCCAGGTCGAGCACGCGGCACATCTGCGTCACGTCGAGCACGAGCCCGCCTTCGAGCGGCACGCACTGGCCGTAGTTGCCGGTGCCGCCGGCGCGCACGGTGAGCGGCAGCTTCCACTTCGCGGCCACGGCCGCGGCCTGGCGCACGTCGTCCTCGGTGCTGACCTTGACCACGAGGTCGGCCACGCAGCCCGCGAGCTGCGCCGTGAGGATGGGGCTGTACCAGTAGAAGTCCTTGGACAGCTGCTTGCGCTGGCTGGGCGTGGCGATCACGTTCAGGCCGCGCAGGTCGTCGCGCACGGCGTCCCAGTCGACCGCGGACAGCGGGGTTCTAGCGTTCACGGCGCATTTCGCTTTCATGCCAGTGGCCGAGCACGAGGCGCGACAGGGCGGCGAACACGATGAAGATCACGATGCCCAGCAACGACACCAGCAGCAGTGCCGCGAACATCATCGGGATCTCGGTGCGGAAGCTCGACTCGAGGATGCGCGAGGCCAGTCCCGTTTCCTTGCCTGCCGTGCCGGCCGTGAACTCGGCCACCACCGCGCCGATCAGGCTCAGGCCGCCGGCGATCTTCAGGCCCGCCATGAAGTACGGCAGCGCGCTGGGCGCGAGCAGGTAGCGGAAGGTCTGCCAGGGCGAGGCCTTGTACAGCTGGAACAGGTCGCGCAGGTTGCTGTCGGCGCTCTTCAGGCCGATGACGGTGTTCGACAGGATGGGGAAGAAGGCCACGATCCACGCACACAGCAGCAGCGCCGCCGTGGTGCTCGACACGTAGATCAATATCAGCGGCGCGATCGCGATGATCGGCGTCACCTGCAGGATCACCGCGATCGGGAACAGGCCGATCTCCACCCACTTGAACAGCGCGAACGCAATCGCCAGCAGCACGCCGCCGACGATGGCGGCGCCCAGCGCGAGCAGCGTGAGCTTCACCGTGAACCACAGCGCGCCCGAGAGCGAACCCCAGTTGTCGAACAGCGTGCGCAGGATCAGCGAGGGCGCGGGCAGGATGTAGTGCGGGATGTCGTTGGCGCGCACCATCCACTCCCACACCAGCAGCAGCGCCGCGACGATGACGACCGGCACGACGACGCGCAGCGTCGACTCGCGCCGGCGCAGCTTGTCTTCGTGCGCGCGCAGCGTCTCGGCGGACGGCGTGGCTTCGTTGGCGGTGGTGGTGTCGAGGGGCATCACGGTTTCAATGGTCGATGTCGAGGCCATGGAGTGCTCCGTGCAGAGAGTGTGAAACGGCGGTGCAGTGCGCGTTGTAGCGGCTGGAGGTGCGGAAGGCTTCACCGCGCGGGTAGGGCTCGTCGATGGCGATCTCGTCGATCACACGGCCCGGGCGCGCCGCCATCACGACGATGCGGTTCGACAGATACACCGACTCGTACACGCTGTGCGTGACGAACACGATCGAGAAGCGGTGCTCGCGCCAGATGGCCAACAGGTCGTTGTTGAGCTTGATGCGCGTCATTTCGTCGAGCGCGGCAAAGGGCTCGTCCATGAGCAGCAGGCGCGGGTGCGTGACCAGCGCGCGCGCAATCGACACGCGCATCTTCATGCCGCCCGAGAGCTCGCGCGGGTACACGTCGGCAAAGCGCGAAAGGCCGACCAGCTCCAGCACCTGCTGCACCACCGGCGCGGCCTCGTCGCGGCCCATGCCCGCCAGCTTGAGCGGCAGCCAGACGTTGTCGAACACCTTGGTCCAGGGCATGAGCGTGGGTTCCTGGAACACGAAGCCCAGGTCGCGGTCGCTCTTGCTGTTCTTGGCCACGCCCGTGTTGGCGCCCGACCATTGCATGTCGCCCGAGCTGATGCGGGTAAGCCCGGCGATCAGCCGCAGCGCGGTGCTCTTGCCGCAGCCCGAGGGGCCGAGGAAGCTGACGAAGTCGTGCTCGCCGATGTCGAGCGTCATGCCCTGCAAGGCGAGCGTGCCGTTGGCGAAGCGCTTGCCGACGTTGCGAAGGCGGACCAGCGGCGGCGTGGATGGCGTGGTGCTTTCCATGGAACTCCTTGTGCAGCCGGGGCTCAGCGCCAGGCGGGAACGTTGGCGAGGCGCTCCAGCGGGAAGCGGTCGATCTCGTGCAGCAGTTCGACGAAGCGCTGGCCTACGTGGTCGAGCACCGCCGCACCCTTTTCGGCCGTGGCGCGCGTGGCGTCGCCGGCGGCGCCGGCCGGGTTGATGTCGTGCATCTGCCAGCCGAGTTTGCCGCTGGGCGTGATCGACAGGAACTTGTTTTCGGCCGCCATCTGCTCGGTCAGGGAGCTGAAGTTCTGGAACTGGTCGCGGCGCACGTAGTCGGGCGTGAGGTGCAGCATCACCGAGCTCTCGAGGTCGCCGGCGTGGATGCCGTGCTTGCCTTCGTGCGCGGTGAACAGGCCCTCGGGCAGGCCCAGCGTGTACCAGTTGGCGGCCACGACCATCATGTCGTGCTCTTCGCGCAGGTCGCGCGCCACGATGTCCATGACGCTCATCTGCCCGCCGTGGCTGTTGTAGAGCACCAGCTTGCGCACGCCGGCCTTGGCGACGCAGGCGCCGACGTCCTTCCACAGCGAGATCAGCGTGTTCGCCGACACCGTGAGCGTGCCCGGGTAGCGCGAGTGCTCGTTGCTCTTGCCGTAGGGCACGGTGGGCAGGAACAGCACCGGCAGGTCGTCGGGCAGGTAGGGCAGGCAGGCCTGCACCATGCCGTCGATGGTGGCGGTGTCGGTCGACATCGGCAGGTGGGGGCCGTGCTGTTCGGTCGCGCCCACCGGCAGCACGGCGATCAGCCGTTCGCGGTCGAGGCGGGAGAACTCTTCACTGGTCAGGTCGGACCAGAAGCGGCTGCGCAAGGGGGGGTGATTCATCGGGATGTTCCTCGGGGCGGGCGGACGAGATGATGGTCTAAATTATCCATGTGGTCAAAAAAGACTGGCTATCCGTGGATACCCGTTGATCTTTATCAAGCAAACCGCATGCCATCAAATTTGCCCGGACGGTCAAAACTTGACCTGCCGGGTGTCCGGCGCCCCGGGGCTCACCACCGCATGCGCAGCCCCAGTTGCCCTTGCACGCCGGTCTGCTCGGTGATGCCGATGGCGCTGGTGTAGGCCAGGCCGCCGTAGACCGACAGTGTCTTGTTCACCTGCCCGACGATGCCGCCGCCGACCTCGAGCGCGCTCGCGTTGCGGCGGTTGACGACCTGGTCGGTCGGCCCGAAGTAGATCGCGTTGCTGCCACTGAAGGTGTGCCACAGGTTGACCTTCAGGTAGGGCTTCCAGACGCCGCCGGCCGCGTCGAAGCGGCCTTCGAGCCGCGCGCCCAGCCGGCCGGTGACGGCGTTGTCGCGCTGGAAGCGCACGGTCGAGAGGCCGTCGTCGAAGTCGTCGAGCGAACTGCGCTGCCAGATGAGTTGCACCTGCGGCTGCAGCGTCACGGTGTCGCTCAGCGCCAGCGGGTAGCCGGCTTCGAGCGATGCGGTCACGCTGGTGCCGTGCGGGCGGCCGCCGCGCCCCAGGGTGGAGCGCGCATCGGCCTTGTAGCGCGTGGCCAGGAGCACGGCGTCGCTGTACCAGCCGCTGCTGGCCACACGGGTCCAGTAGGCGCCCAGGCTGTAGCCCTCGACGGTGAGCCGGCCGGCCGCCGCGTTGGTGGCGCCGCCGGCAACGCCGCTCGCGTGGCCGCTGGCCCGCGTGTAGCCGCCCAGCACGCCGACGCGGTGGCGCCCGCCCGCGCTGTCGGTGGCCGCCAGGAAATCGTGGCCCAGCTGCAGGCCGCTCACGCTGCCGTCGAACTGCGGATTCGCATCGCCCCGCAGGCGCTGCCGCGTGCTTTCGCCGAACACGCGGCCCCACGAGGCCTGCCGGCCCCCACCTTCACTGTCCGCGAGCAGTTGCTGGTCGCCCTGCCGGTCGTGGAAGGTGCCCAGCTGCGCCAGCCCGAGGCGGCGCACGGCGATCGGCAGGGCGCTGTACAGCGGCACCTCGGGCCGGTAGAGCTTCACCTGTTCCACCGTCGCCGGAGCGCCCGACTCGGCGATCACCTCGGCCGCTTCTTCCAGCGAGCCCACCACGGTGCCGCCGACCAGGTAGCCGTTGTTGCGCAGGTACCAGTTGTCGGGGTTGCCGCCCGTCGCACCGCCGCGGAACAGCCGGTAGTTGTACGCGCCGGCCTCCACCGCCTGGGTCAGCGAGAACGCCTTGTCGGCCGTGGTGCCGCCGTTGACGGCCTGCACCACCAGGATGCCGTCGGCCAGCGTGGGCGCGCCCAGGCCGCCGCGGTTGACCACGCGCAGGCCGGTGGAACCCGTGGCCGCGCCGCCGTCGATCACGAGCTTGTCCGACGGCGCGTTGTCGCCCGCCAGCACGGTGTTGACCTGCACCAGCGCGCCCGCGCCGCCAACGTAGTTGCCGCGCACCGTGAAGGCGCCGAAGCCGACGCCGTCGTTCGGACCGGGCAGCAGCGTGCCCTGGTTCGTCACGTTGCCCGCGAAGGTGCCGGTGCCGGCCACGGTGGTGCCGGGCAGCACCGTGATGACGGGGCTGGTCAGCGTGGCGGGCAGGGTGAAGCGGCCGGACTCGACGCGGATCGAATCCGAGAAGCTCGCGTCGGTCTGCCACGACCACGCGGTGCCGCGCATCGTCAGGTGCTGGAAATTGCGGAAGGCGTTGTCGACCGTGCCGCTGCCTTCGAGAAAGGTGCTGGCCGTCTTGCCGACGCCGCCGTCGGCGCCGCCCTTGATGACCGAGCCGGTCTGCAGGATCAGCGTGCCGTTGCCGAGCGCGCCCATGTAGATCGCGTCGCTGTTGCCGGCGCCGCCGTGGCCTTCGATGGTGCCGGCGTTGACCAGCACGTCGTTGCCGTTCTGGCCGCGGTAGCCGTAGCCGTTGGCGCTAGAGAGCGAGGCGCCGGTGCGGTTCTCTACGCGCGAGAAGAAGGTGCTGCCGAGCGTGTTCGCGTGCACCGCGTCGGCGCCGCCCGACGGCGAGTTGGCGCCGGTGGTGGCGATGCTGCCGGTGTTCACCAGCAGGTTGGCCACGAGGTTGCCGCCCTGCAGGTACACGCCCTTGGCCGAGGTACCGCTGGCCGAGATGCTGCCGTTGTTGATCACCGTGTTGCCCGGGCCCAGCGAGGAGATGCCGTGCGAGCTGCCGCCCGTGGTGCCGATGCTGCCGTTGTTGGTGATGAGCGTGCGCGTGCTGCTGTTCGACGTGACGAGGATGCCCGAGGTGCCGCTGCTCGTGGTGCGCAGGGTGCCGTTGTTGGTCAGCGTGTTGTCGTTGCCCGTGGCGACCATCGCCGCGCGCGCCGAGCCCGAGCCGCCCGACACGGTGATCGTGCCGTTGTTGGTGATGGTGCTGGCATCGCGCACCAGCAGCACCTGCGTGGCGTTGGTGGTCAGCGTGGCGCCGCTGTTCACGGTGATGGTGACGCCGGTGCTGCCCGGTGTGGCGATCACGCTGGGCGAACCGGTCGTGGCGCCGTCGCAGACCACCGTGTCGCCGGTGCCTGGCGTGGCGGTGGGACCGCAGGCCGCGTGCGCGGTGCCGCCCGCGAGCCCAGCGAGGGCGGTCACGAGCCAGGGAAGGCGGGACGAACGGGAAAACCGGGTGCCTTGCTTCATGCGCATGTCGTTTGCTCCTTCTTGTTTTTCATGAGGCCGTGGGGGCCTGGCGCGACGGATTATTCAGTGCAAATTCCCATCTGAAAACCGACGAACTTCCGTATTCACCGGGTCGATCCCGATTGAGCGGCGACTTGAATGCGGCCCCTCTTGAGCCTATAAATCACCCATGGACTCTTGCTCGTCGCAAGACGGAAAGGAGGCGCCATGAAAAGACGCATCTACTGGTTGCTGCCCGACCTGGCGAGTGCCAGGCAGGCCATGAACGATCTGCTGTTGGCGCGTGTCGACATCGCGCACCTGCATTTCGCCGCACGCGAAGGCCAGGACATGGCCGGGCTCCATGCGGCCAACATCTGGCAGACCTCCGACCTCGTTCACGCCGCCAAGACCGGTTGGGTGCTCGGCACCGCCTGCGGTGTCGTCGTCGGCCTGCTGGCCGCGCTGCTGTTCCCGGTGTTCGGCGACGAATCCGAATGGGCCGTGGCCGTGGGCCTGGCGCTGCTGGGCGGCGTGGTGGGCGCGTGGTCGGCCAGCATGGTCGGTGTGTCGATCCCGAGCCCGCGGCTGGAACGCTTCGAGAGCGCCATCGCGCAGGGCCAGGTCTTGCTGATGGTCGACCTGCCGCCGTCGCGCGTGCGCGAGGTCGAGGCGATGCTGGAAGCCACGCACCCCGAGGCCCGTTTCGAGGGCGATGAGCCGCACATTCCGGCGATCCGCTGACGCCACCGCGCATGCGATCCCCGGAACCCACGATGGCCACCCCAGCGAGCGCAGCACATGACCATCGCCGTCGTCCTGTTGCTCATCGTGGTGGCCTCGGTGGCGTTCCACGTCGTCAACCCGTGGTGGACGACGCCGCTGGCCTCCAACTGGCAGCCCATGGACGACACGCTGACCATCACGCTGGTCATCACGGGCCTGTTCTTCGTCGTCATCAATGTGTTCCTCGCCTACACCGTGGTGCGCTTTCGCCACCGCGAAGGGCGCCGCGTGGCGCCGCATCCGCCTGAGGGCCGCACGCTCGAGCGCTGGCTGATCGGCGGCACCACC
>NZ_CALRZC010000088.1:0-30100 GCF_943372545.1 Variovorax sp. YR752
TCCTCCTCGCCGCGCTAGGCTGGCTGTTCGGTGCCTTGACGCAGCCAGTACAGGCGCAGGCGCAGTCCGCGGCGGCGCCCGCCGCGAAGCTCGAGGCGCAGCCTGCGATGCGCGTGGCGCACGCCGGCCGTGCTGCCGTGCTCGGCAGCGCGAAGGCGGGCCAGCGCATGGTCACGGTGGGCGAGCACGGCGTGGTGATGCTCTCCGACGACGGTGGCCGCCAGTGGCGCCAGGCGCGGGCGGTGCCGGTGCGCTCGACGCTGACGTCGGTGGCCTTCGCCGATCCGATGCACGGCTGGGCGGTCGGCCACTGGGGCGTCGTGATCACCACCGCCGACGGCGGCGAGAGCTGGGCGCTGCAGCGCATCGACACCACCGAGGACCGCCCGCTGTTCGCGGTGCATGCCTTCGATGCGCAGCAGCTGGTTGCGGTGGGCCTGTGGTCGCTGGTGCTGACCAGCGCCGATGGCGGCAAGACCTGGGCGGCGGTGACGCTCGCGCCGCCGCCGGCAGCCGACGGCAAGCCGGCACGCAAGGCCGACCTGAACCTCTTCCACCTGTTCGCCGACGCGCAGGGCCGCGTGTTCGCCGCCGGCGAACGCGGCTTCGTGCTGCGCTCGGACGACCACGGCGCGACCTGGAGCTACCTGCCCAGCGGCTACAAGGGCTCGTTCTGGACCGGTGCCGCGCCGGCGCCGGGCGTGCTGCTGGCTGCCGGCCTGCGCGGCTCCATCTACCGCAGCAGCGACGACGGCAAGACCTGGGTGCGCGTGGACAGCCGCAGCAAGTCGTCGATCACCGCGCTGCTGCTGCGTGCCGATGGCGTGCTCGCGCTCGGGCTCGACGGGCTGCAGCTGCGCAGCACCGACCAGGGCGCCAGCTTCAGCGGAACGCCGCGCGCCGATCGTGCTGCGCTGACTGCAGGCCTGCTGCGTGCCGACGGCCGCGAGCAGCTCTTCTCCCGGCAAGGCGCCGTCGGCGACTGATGCGTCCGGCCATTGCCACCTCCCTGGAATCCGACATGAGCTATCCCGCACTCGCCCTGCACGTGGCCGGGCAGTGGCTGCCGCGCGCCTCGGGCGGCGAACGTTTTGTCTACAACCCGGCCGACGCCTCGCCGCTGGCGGCGCTGCCGCTGGCCGGCGCGCCGGAGCTGAGCGCAGCCGCCGAGTCGGCCGCCCGCGGCTTTCGCGACTGGCGCCGGCGCAACGCCCACGAGCGCTACGCGGTGCTGCGCGGCGCCGGCGAGCTGATGCGCCAGCGCGCCGAGGAGATCGCCCGGGTGCTCACGCTCGAGCAGGGCAAGCCGCTGGCCGAGGCGCTGCGCGAAGTGCGCCTGTCGGCCGACATCCTCGACTTCCAGGCCGAGGAGGGCAAGCGCCTGTACGGCCGCACGGTGGCGCCGCGTGTCGAGGGCATCCTGTCGCAGACGGTGACCCGCCAGCCGGTCGGCCCGGTGGCGGCCTTCACGCCGTGGAACTTCCCCGCCAACCTGCCGGTGCGCAAGCTGGCCAGCGCGCTGGCTGCCGGGTGCAGCGTGGTCATCAAGCCCGACGAGGAGACGCCGGGCACCTGCATGCTGATCGTGCAGGCCTTCCTCGACGCCGGCGTGCCGGCCGACGCCATCAACATGGTCTGCGGCGACCCGGCCGAGGTCTCGTCCACGCTGATCGCCCATCCGGCGATCGCCAAGGTGTCGATCACCGGCTCGGTGGCGGTGGGCAAGCTGCTCGGCGAGCAGGCGGCGCGCCACGTCAAGCGCTTCACCGCCGAGCTCGGCGGGCATGCGCCGGTGATCGTGGCCGAAGACATGTGCGAGCCTGCCGCGCTGCCCTTCGTGCTGAAGGCCTCGCTGACGGCCAAGTACCGCAACGCCGGGCAGGTGTGCGCCTCGCCGATCCGCTTCTACCTGCCGCGCCGCCACCTCGAGCGCTTCGCCGAGCAGTTCGCGCTCGGCGCCGGCCGGCTGCGCCTCGGCCCGGGGCTGGACGCGCAGACACAGATGGGACCGCTGACGCACGCACGCCGCGTCGAGGACATGGAGCGCTTCGTCGACGACGCCGTCGGCCGCGGTGCGCGGCTGCTCACCGGCGGCCACCGCATCGATCGTCGCGGCTGGTTCTTCGAGCCCACCGTGTTCGCCGATGCGCCGCCGGACAGCCGGCTGATGCAGCAGGAGCCGTTCGGACCGATCGCCGTGCTGCAGCCCTACGATCAGCTCGACGACGCCATCGCCGCCGCCAACGCACTGCCCTACGGCCTTGGCGCCTATGCCTTCACGCGCGACCTGCAGGTGGCGCACCGCCTGGCCGAGGAACTCGAGGCCGGCATGGTGGGCATCAACCACTACGGTGTGTCGCAGCCCGAGATGCCCTTCGGTGGCTGGAAGGAAAGCGGCATCGGCCAGGAGATGGGCGCTGAAGGCGTGCTGCACTACACCGAGATCAAGACCATCACCGTCGGCGTGCCCGGATCGACCGGCAACATCACCGCGCCCGATGCGGCTGCAAGCCCGGACCGAGCTCGATGACCGGCAAGCGCCCGACCCAGGAGAGGCCGATGTCCGACCTGCTGCAACGCCGCCGCGCCTTGCTGGGGCCGAACGTCTCGACCTTCTACGCCGATCCCGTCCACATCGTCCGCGGTGAAGGGGTCTGGCTGTGGGACGCCGAGGGGCGGCGCTATCTCGACTGCTACAACAACGTGCCCCATGTGGGCCACTGCAACCCGCGGGTGGTCGAGGCGCTGTGCGCCCAGGCGCGCACGCTCAACACCCATACACGTTACCTGCACGAGGGCATCCTCGACTACGTCGAGCGGCTGACCGCCACCTTCGACGACCCGCTGAAGACCGCGATACTGACCTGCAGCGGGTCGGAGGCGAACGACATCGCGCTGCGGATGGCCGAAGCGATGACCGGCAAGCGCGGGATCGTGGCCACCGACGCGACCTATCACGGCAACACCACGCTGGTCAGCCACCTGTCGAGGAGCAATGTGCCGGAGGTGGGTTTCGGCCTGGCCGGCTGCGTGCGCCATGTCGAGGCGCCGGACAGCTATCGCATCGACGATCCCGAAGGCCAACGCTTTGCGGCTCATGTTGCGCGTGCCATCGAGGAACTCGAAGCCTGCGGCATCGGATTTGCCGCACTCATCGTCTGCCCGCTGTTCCTGAATGAGGGCTTCCCGACACAGGCGCCGGGCTGGCTGCGCCCCGCGGCAGAGCTCGTTCGCAGGGCGGGGGGGGTGCTGATCTGCGACGAGGTGCAGTCGGGCTTCGGCCGCTGCGGCAGCCATTTCTGGGCTCACCAGAAGCAGGGCGTGACCCCGGACATCGTGACCATGGGCAAGCCGATGGGCAACGGCCATCCGGTTGCCGGGCTCGTCACGAGCCCCGAGATCATGGCGCGCTTCCGAGGCTCCTTCCGCTACTTCAACACCTTTGGCGGCAATCCGGTGTCGTGCGCCGTGGCGATGGCGGTGCTGGACGAACTCGAGGACAAGCAGTGGCAGCAGCATGCTGCCAGGATCGGACGCCTGGCGCGGGAACGCCTGCAGACCCTGGCCGAGAAGTACGAGGTCATTGGCGACGTGCGGGCCAGCGGCATGGTCTTCGGTGCGGAATTCGTGCGTGACCGCAGGACCCGTGAACCCGCCGCGGACTGCGCCGACCGCGTGGTCAACGCGATGCGCGAGCGCGGCATCCTGCTGTCGAAGCTCGGGCGGCACAAGAACACCCTCAAGATCCGCCCGCCCATGCCGTTCGGCGAGGACCATCTCGATCTGCTGATCGAGACGCTGGACGAAGTCATGCCGGGCATCCTGGGGCAGCCGTGACCGACACCGTTCGACAGGCCCTCGCCCTCTGGGGCTTCGACGATGCCGAGTGCAGCTTCGTCGCCGGGCGCGAGAACCGCGTCTACCGCGTGCGCACGGGCGAGGGCCGCTTCGCGCTGCGCCTGCGACGCCCCGGCTATCGCAGCGAGGCGGAGCTTCTGTCGGAAGCGCTCTGGCTCGAGGCGATGGACCGGGCCGCGCTGCAGGTGCCGCGCCCGCGGCGATCGCTGGGCGGCGCGCTGCTCGAGAAGGTGGGGGCGCACCATGTCGACATGGTGGGCTGGTTGTCCGGCCAGCCCTTGGGGCGCAGCGGCGATCGGCTGCAGGTGGCGGATGCGCCGGCGGTGTTTCGCCGCCTGGGTCGCGAAATGGCGCGGCTGCACGCGGCCTGCGATGTGTGGCAGCGCCCCGCCGGCTTCGCCCGTTGCGCCTGGAACGCGGAAGGGCTGCTGGGCGAGGCCCCCCTGTGGGGCCGCTTCTGGGACAACCCGACCCTCGACGCCGAGACGCGCAGCCTCTTCACCCGGTTCCGCCGCGAGGCACGGCTCGACCTCGAGGCGTGTGCGGCGACGCTCGACCATGGGCTGATCCATGCCGATCTGGTGCGCGAGAACGTGCTCGTCGACGGTTCGCTGATCCGCATGCTCGATTTCGACGACGGCGGCTTCGGCTTCCGGTTGTTCGACCTCGCGACGGTCCTTCTGAAGAACCTGGCCGAGCCGCACTATGCGGATCTCGAGGCTGCGCTGCGTCAAGGCTACGCAAGCCTGCGCCCGCTCGATGACCGCAAGCTCGGGCTGTTCATGGCGCTGCGCGCCGTCACCTATGTGGGCTGGATCGTGCCACGCATGGACGAGGACGGCTCCTGCGCGCGCAACGAACGCTTCATTGCCCACGCCCGGCAGCTCTGCGCCGACTACCTTGGGCACCCACCCCCAATGGCCTTTGAATCCGAACACCCGTTGAAAGGCAGCCATGCACCCGAGCTCTGACACTCTCAAGCGCGACAACGCCCAGTACATCTGGCACCCGATGGCCCACCCGGGCGCGATGAAGAAGAGCGCGCCGGACATCATCGCCCGCGGCGAAGGCTGCTGGATCTGGGACGTCGACGGCCACAAGCTGCTCGACGGCGTCGGCGGCCTGTGGAGCAGCAACCTCGGCCACAGCAACCGGCGTGTGCGCGACGCGGTGGTGGCGCAGCTCGACGAACTGCCGTTCTACAACGTCTTCCGCGGCACGACGCACGTGCGCGCGATCGAGCTGTCGGCCCGGCTGGTCAAGCTGATGCAGCCCGAGGGCGTGTCGGCCGTGCTGTTCTCCAACGGCGGCTCCGACGCGGTGGAAGGCGCGCTGAAGATCGCGCGCCAGTACTGGAAGCTCAAGGGGCAGGGCGACCGATTCAAGTTCATCGCGCTGAGGCAGGGCTACCACGGCGTGCACTTCGGCGGCATGAGTGTCAACGGCAACTCCAACTTCCGCCGGCCCTACGAGCCGCTGCTGCCGGGCTGCTTCCACGTCGACACGCCCTGGACGTACCACAACCCCTTCGGCCTGGACGACCCCGAGGCGCTGGGCCGCCAGTGCGCCGAGATGCTCGAGCGCGAGATCGTCTTCCAGGGGCCGGACACCGTGGCCGCCTTCATCGCCGAGCCGATCCAGGGCGCCGGCGGCGTGATCGTGCCGCCGGCCAACTACTGGCCGCTGATCCGCCAGGTGTGCGACAAGTACGGCGTGCTGCTGATCGCCGACGAGGTGGTGACCGGCTTCGGCCGCGGCGGTGCAATGTTCGGCACGCGGCTGTGGGGCGTGAATGCCGACCTCTGGTGCCTGGCCAAGGGCATCAGCTCGGGCTACGTGCCGCTGGGCGCCACCGCGATCTCGAAGAAGGTGGCCGAGGTGTTCGAGAACGACACCACGGGTGCTGCCTCGGTCTCGCACGGCTACACCTACAGCGCGCACCCGGTGGCCGCCGCCGCGGCGCTGGCCACGATCGACATCCTCGAAGAGCAGGACATCCCCGGCAACGCGGCACGCGTCGGTGCGCACCTGCAGGCGCGGCTGCGCAGCTTCGGCGAGCGCTTCGGCATCGTCGGCGACGTGCGCGGCATGGGCCTGATGGCCGGCATCGAGATGGTGGCCGACAAGGCCGGGCGCGTGCCGGTGCCGCGCAGCAGCGACGTCCCGGCGCGCGTGGCGCGCGAGGCCTACCGGCGCGGCGTGATGGTGCGCATCAGCGGGCCGAACCTGATCCTCTCGCCGCCGCTGGTGATCACGCGCGAGGAGGTGGATCAGCTCGTCGATGTGCTCGAGGAGAGCTTCTCCGCAGTGCAGGCCACGCTCTGACGCCCCCCCCCAACGCCGGCCCTCGAACCAACTTCAGAAGGACAACCGCATGACCACCTCCTCGAAGCCGGCTGTCGCCGGCCTGGGATTCAGCGCCCTGTTTGCCGCGGCGATCGGAGCCATCGTCGCGCAGATCGGGATGGTCAGCTCCGCGCAGGGCATCGGCATCGGCGGCTGGGGTTTCGTGGGCGCACTGTTCATCGCCTTCGCGATCTCGATGGCCAACGCTTTCGCCTACGCCGAGATGTCGCTGATGCTGCCCAGTCAGGGCAGCCTGTCGAGCTTTGCCGAGGCGGCGATCGGCAACTTCCCGGCCATCATGCTGGTGTTTGCGGGCTACGTGACGCCGGCGATCTTCGGCTTGCCGGCCGAACTGATCCTGGCCGACACCATCCTCACCCAGGCGCTCGGCCTGCCGCTGCCGGCGCACTTCTGGCCGGTGGCCATCGTCGTGCTGTTCGCGGCGCTGAACATCCTGGGCACCGACGTGTTCGCGCGTGTCCAGACGGTGCTGAGCTTCGTCGTGCTGTTGTTCCTTGGCGTGGTGGGAATCGTCGCGCTGTCCGGCAGCGCCTCGGCGGCGCCCGACCCGGCGGCAGGCCTGGCGCAGCTGTCGCATGAGATCACGGTCTTCGGCCTGGTGGCGCTGGCGTTCTGGGTGTTTGCCGGCATCGAGTTCGTCACGCCGCTGGTCACCGAAGCGCGCGATGCGCGGCGCGACCTGCCGCGCGCGATGTTCCTCGGCCTGACGGCGTTGCTGGTGGTGCAACTGCTGTTCGTGCTCGGTGCCGCCAGCCTGCTGCCGCGCGAGAAGCTGGCGACGGCGGCCACCCCGCACCTGGACGTGGCGAGCGCGGTCTTCGGCCCGGGCGGGCGCGTGTTCGTCGCGGTGCTGGCGCTGCTCGCATCGGCCAGCTTGATCAACACGGTGCTTGCCGCGGTGCCGCGCATGCTGGCCGGCATGGCCGACAACGGCCAGGTGTTCCCGCTGCTGAAGTACCGGCATCCGAAGTTCGGCACGCCGGTGGTGGCGATCCTGTTCGTCGCGGCGCTGCCGCTGGTGGGACTCTTCTGGTCGGGCGGCAGCGTCGAGGCCATCCTGCCGCTGATGATCGCCGCCTCGGTGGCCTGGCTGATGGCCTACATCATGGCCCAGGTCTCGTTGATGGTGCTGCGCCGCCGGCACCCGGAACTGCCGCGGCCGTTCAAGGTGCCCGGGTACCCGCTGGTGCCGCTGCTCGCGATCGCCGGCATGGTCTTCGTGATCGCGAACAGTTCGCCGGCGCCCGAGATGACGCGTGCCATCGCCACCTACACCGGCGTCGTGCTGCTGGTGTTCGCGGTGGTCGGCGCCGTGTGGGTGAAGGCGGTGATGAAGAAGGGGCTGTTCGAGCCCGTCAAGCCGCATCTGGGCTGAGGAGCTGCCATGGCCAACCCGAGCCCGCGCATCCTGATCATCGGCACCGTCGACACCAAGAGCGACGAGATCGCGTTCCTGCGCCAGAGTGTCGAGGGCTGCGGCGGGCGCGCCATCGTCATGGACGTCGGCGTGCTCGGCAAGGGCGGCTTCACCGCCGACATCCCGAACACCGAGGTGGCTGCGGCGGCCGGCACCACGCTGCAGGCGATCATCGACAGCGGCGACGAGAACACCTCGATGACGCTGATGGCCCAAGGCGCCACCGCGCTGGCGCTGCAGTGGCACGGCGAGGGCCGCTGCGACGGCCTGCTCGCCCTGGGCGGCACGATGGGCACCGACCTCGCGCTCGACGTGGCGAACGCCTTGCCGCTGGGTGTGCCGAAGGTGGTGCTGTCGACCATCGCCTACTCGCACCTGGTGCCACCGGACCGCATTCCTCCGGACCTGATCATGCGGCTGTGGGCCGGCGGCCTGTACGGGCTCAACCGCCTGTGCAAGACCGCGCTGGCGCAGGCCGCCGGTGCGGCGGTGGGGGCCTGCCTGGCGCGCGTCGAGGAGGGCAGCGACGAGTGCCGGCCGGTCGTCGGCATGACCTCGCTGGGCTCGACGGCGCTGCGCTACATGAAGGCGCTGAAGCCGGCGCTGGAGGCGCGCGGCTACGAGCTGGCGGTGTTCCACACCACCGGCATGGGCGGGCGCGCCTTCGAGGACCTGGCCGCCAAGGGGCGCTTCGCCGCGGTGATGGACTTCAGCCTGCAGGAGCTGGTGAACCACATGGGCGGCTCCTGCGTCACCTCAGGAGCCGATCGCCTGCGCGGCGCCGGCCGTGCCGGTGTGCCGCAGATCGTCGCGCCGGGCGCTACCGACATGGTCGACTACGCCGCCTGGTCGCCGTGCCCGCGGCGTTTCGAGGGGCGCGCTGCCCATGCGCACAACCGGCTGATCGCCTCGGTCTGCATCGACGAGGCGATGCGCCGCGAGGTGGCGCGCGAGATCGGCTCGCGCCTGGCCGAAGCGCGCGGCCCGAGCTGCCTGCTGCTGCCGGCGGGCGGCATCGAGGAGTGGGACCGGCCGGGTGCGCCGCTGCACGACGCTGCCGGGCTCGCTGCGCTGGTGGATGAACTGCCGCGCCACGTGGGCGGGCAGACGCAGTTGCGCAGGATCGATGCGCACATCAACGACGCAGCCTTCGCCGAGGCGGCTCTGGCGGTGTTCGACGCATGGGTCGAGCAGGGCCTGATTGCGCGGGGTGTGCAATGACGCAGGCCCTGGTGCTGGACTTCGGCGGTGTGATCAGCCGCACGCTGTTCGAGACGCATGCGCTGAGCGAGGCGGCGCTCGGCCTGCCCGCCGGTACCTTGACGTGGCGCGGCCCGTTCGACCCCGCCACCGACCCGTTGTGGCAGGACATGCAGGCCGACCGCATCAGCGAGCGCGACTACTGGATGGCGCGCACCCGCGAAGTCGGCCGCCTGGTCGGCGAGGAATGGGACCGCATGGAGACTTTCGTGCAGCGTGCCCGCGGCGCCGATGTGCAGGCGGTCATCCGCCCGGAGGCGGTGGCGGCGATCGAGGCAGCGAAGGCGGCGGGCTGCAGGCTGGCCATCCTCTCCAACGAGCTCGACCTGTTCTACGGTGCCGACTTCCGCCGCCGGCTGCCACTGATCGAGCGCTTCGACGTGATCGTCGACGCCACCCACACCGGCATCCTCAAGCCCGACCCGCGCGCCTATGCGGCGTGTGTCGGGCAACTCGGCGTGGCGCCCGAGGCCTGCGTGTTCGTCGACGACCAGCTGCGCAACGTTCGCGGCGGCGAGCGCGCCGGCCTGCGCACGGTCCACTTCGACGTGATGCAGCCGCAGGCTTCGTACGACGCCGCGCTGCGCCTGCTCGGCCTGCCGCCGGCCCGCTGACGGAAGGGCCGAAGACCGCTGGCAGGACGCGTCGGCCCGGGGTCAGGGCGGGGTGTCGAGCGTCGCCGACGCCGCCTTGCGCCGCAGCGCTTCAGCCCAGCTCGGTGCGTCGAACTCGATCGTCGCAATCGCGCAGGTGGGCAGGAACTCGATGTCCCGGGCGAGGTGGTGGGCGAGTTCCGTGAGTTCCGGGTTGTGCCCGACGATCGCGACGCGGTCGAAGGCATCGTCGAGCTCGCCGATGCTGTGCAGCAGCGCGCGAGCCGAGCCGCAGTAGAGGCGATCGTCGACGCGGATGTCGTCCGCGCTCTGGCCGAAAGTCGTCGCCAGCGCGCGAGCCGTGGCCAGCGCCCGCAAGGCCGGGCTCGAGACAATCAGTTCGGGGCGGACGCCTCGCGTCGCGTAGCGCCGCGTCATGCGTGCGAGCTCACGCTCACCCTTCTCGTCGAGTGGGCGGGCACGATCGGCCAGCGATAGCTCGTCCCAGCCGGAACTGGCATGGCGCATCAGCAGCAGCGTCTTCATGGGGCGGCGAGTCCAGGCCCGACACTAGCGAACGCCTGCCTGTCCGTCACGGTGTCGATGGCCGCTGCAGTCATCGCGGTTGATCTGCCGCAAGCGATCGATCGCTCGTGCCGACTGCTGTCACCGCGCCGCGCGGCGCTGGGTGGGTCAGCCCTTGGGGGCCGGCGGCACCGGTGTGCCGCTCGGGGCGACACCCGGCGCGCGCGTCACGCGGGTCTTGCCGCCGGTGGTGACGAGGATCACCGCGTCGCCGGGGTTCAGCGTCTCGTTGCCCTTGGCCTGGACGATCGCGCGGCGTTCGCCGTTGCGCAACTGCAGCAGGATCTCGACCGCGTCTTCGCGCGTGCCGGCGCGCTCGACCGCATTGCCGACCACGGCACCGGCCACGGCGCCGAGCACGCCAACGACGACGGCTTCCCGGCGGCCACCGACCGAAGACCCGGCCACCGCGCCGGCCACGCCGCCGGCGGTGGCGCCGATGCCGCTCTGGTTGCCTTCCACGGTGACCGATCGCACCGACAGCACGGTGGCGTCCTGCACCTGCGACATGCGCTGCGCGTCGCCGCGCTGGATGACGTCGGGGCTGGTGGTCGAGCAGGCGGCCAGCGAGGCCACGGCGACGGCAAGGAGGATCTTCTTCATGGTGGTGCTCCGGCAGGGAACGTTGTGAAGCCAACGCCCGTTCGGGCGCTGGCGTAGACCGGTGGATGTGACTGTACGCCCGGGGTTCCCGGCGCAGATGTAAAGATCCTTGTCGAGCGTGAAGGATCAACCGTGCAGACGGCTGGTGCGCGGCACGCTGGCGAGCAGGAACTCCATCTGGTCGGCCAGGATGCGCCGGCCGCGCAGGATCATGTCCTCGTGCAGGCTGGGCACGTAGGGCAGGTAGAGCAGGCTCATGCGCGCCTCTTCGGGCATGCGGTTGCCCTTGCGGCCGTTGCAGGGTCGGCAGGCGGTGATGCAGTTCATCCAGCTGTCCAGTCCGCCGCGCGAGGTTGGGACGATGTGCTCGCGCGTCAGGTCGTCGACCTGGAAGTGCGCGCCGCAGTAGGCGCAGACGCCACGGTCGCGGGCGAACAGCTTGGGGTTGGACAGCGCCGGCGTCTGCCGCCAGGCCTTGCTCGGGACGGCGCCGCGCACGGCGATGATGGGGTGCACCTCGATGCGGCTCTGCAGCCCGGTGCGCCGTTGCGTGCCGCCGCGCAGCACGTAGAAGGCATCGCCCAGGGTCCAGGCCACGCCGTCGCTGGCGTAGAGAATCGCGGCTTCCTTGGCCGAGATCCACGCCTGCGGGCGGCCGGAAACGTCGAGTTGCAACACTTCCATGATCGTTCGAGCGTACTGCATTCGCGTCGTTTCGCTCAAGTCACGGGCATGACGCCCTCGTGACGGCCCCGAACTAGGGTCGAAAGCCTAGAAATTCCGCAGGGCTGTTCGGCGCGGTCGGGCGGTTTTCTGCAAAATAGAACGATCGTTCGTTTCTGGGCCCGACCCGATGGCCGACAGTCCGTCCACCGTCCGCACGCTGCACAAGGGGCAGCAGACCCGGGCCACCATCCTGGAGGCGGCGTTGACGCTCGCCTCGCACATGGGCCTGGAGGGGCTGTCGATCGGCGCGCTGGCCGAGGTCACCGGCATGAGCAAGTCGGGTGTCTTCGCCCACTTCGGCTCGCGCGACGAACTGCAGATCGCCGTGGTGCGCGAGTACCACAACAAGTTCGAGGAAGAGGTCTTCTACCCGGCGCTGCGTGAAGCGCGCGGCCTGCCGCGCCTGCGTGCGCTGTTCGACAACTGGGTCCGCCGTGTGGCGGTGGAGATCGATTCCGGCTGCATCTACATCAGCGGCGCAGTGGAGTTCGACGACCGGCCCGGCCCGGTGCGCGATGCCCTCGTCGACATGGTGCAGACCTGGCAGGACGCGCTCGAGCGCGCCATCCGCATCGGCGTCGAGGAGGGTCACCTGAAGCCCGACACCGATCCGGCGCAGATGCTGTTCGAGGTGCACGGCCTGATCCTGGCGCTGCACCACGACGCGCGTTTCCTGCGCCACCCCGGCGCCGTCGAGCGTGCCCGCACCGCCTTCCGCCGCGTGCTGGAGAACTACGCCGCGCCCGGCGCCCTCGAAGACAAGACACCCGCCCGCAAGCGCGCCCCCGGCGCCCGTGCGGTTCGACCCTGATCACCCTCCCTGGAGCAAGAGCCCATGCCCACCTACACCCCGCCCCTGCGCGACATGCAGTTCGTCATGCACGAGGTGCTCAACGTCGTCGAGGAGCTGAAGATGATGCCGGCCCATGCCGACATCGACGCCGAGACGATCAACGCGGTGCTGGAAGAAGGCGGCAAGTTCGCCGCCGAGGTGATCGCCCCGCTGAACCAGAGCGGCGACGCCGAAGGCTGCGTGCTCGACAAGGCCACCCACGAGGTCAAGGCGCCGAAGGGCTTCAAGGAAGCCTATGCGAAGTATGTCGAGGGCGGCTGGCCGTCGCTGAGCTGCGACCCGGCCTACGGCGGCCAGGGCCTGCCGCACATCGTCAACCAGAGCTTCTACGAGATGCTCAACTCGTCGAACCAGGCCTGGACCATGTATCCCGGACTGTCGCACGGCGCCTACGAGGCGCTGCACGCACATGGCTCCGAGGCGCAGAAGGCGCTGTACCTGCCCAAGCTGACCAGCGGCCAGTGGACCGGCACGATGTGCTTGACCGAGCCGCACTGCGGCACCGACCTCGGCCTGCTGCGCAGCAAGGCCGAACCGCAGGCCGACGGCAGCTACAAGATCACCGGCCAGAAGATCTTCATCTCGGCCGGCGAGCATGATCTGGCCGAGAACATCGTCCACCTCGTGCTGGCTCGCCTGCCCGACGCGCCGGCCGGCTCCAAGGGCATCTCGCTGTTCGTGGTGCCGAAGTTCCTCGCCAACGCCGACGGCACGCTGGGTGCGCGCAACGCCATCTTCTGCGCCGCGCTCGAGCACAAGATGGGCATCCACGGCAACGCTACCGCGCAGATCGTCATGGAAGGTGCGGTCGGCACGCTGGTCGGCGAGCCGAACAAGGGCCTGGCCGCGATGTTCGTGATGATGAACGCGGCGCGCCTGGGCGTGGGCATGCAGTCGCTGGGCCTGACCGAGGTGGCCTACCAGAACGCCGTCGCCTATGCGAAGGAGCGCATCCAGATGCGCGCGCTGTCAGGCCCGAAGCACCCCGACAAGCCGGCCGACACCATCATCGTGCACCCCGACGTGCGCAAGATGCTGCTGACGGCGCGCGCCTACGCCGAGGGCGGCCGCGCGCTCGCGATGTGGACCACGCTGATGCTCGACAAGGAACTCGCCAGCGACGACGAGGACGAGCGCAAGGAGTGCGCCGACCTCGTGGCCCTGGTCACGCCCATCGTCAAGGCCTTCTTCACCGACAACGCCTGGATCGCCACCTCGCACTGCCTGCAGGTGTTCGGCGGCCACGGCTACATCCGCGAATGGGGCATGGAGCAGTTCGTGCGCGACGCGCGCATCAACATGATCTACGAGGGCACCAACACCATCCAGTCGCTCGACCTGCTCGGCCGCAAGGTGCTGGGCGACAACGGCAAGAAGCTGAAGAAGTTCGGCAAGCTGGTGCAGGAGTTCGTCGAGGACGAAGGCACGAACGAGGCGATGCAGGAGTTCGTCAACCCGCTCGCCGAACTCGGCGACAAGGTGACCAAGCTGACCACCGAGTTGGGCATGAAGGCGATGGGCAATGCCGACGAGGTCGGTGCCGCCGCGGTCGACTACCTGCGCGTCTGCGGCCACCTGGTGTTCGCCTACTTCTGGGCCCGCATGGCCAAGGTGGCGCTGGCGAAGAAGGACAGCGGCGACCCGTTCTACACCGCCAAGCTGGCCACCGCGCGCTTCTACTACGCCAAGCTGCTGCCGGAGACGGCAGGCCTGATCCGCAGCTGCCGCGCCGGGCTGGCGCCGCTGATGGAAATGGACGAGGCGCTGTTCTGACATGAAGCGCCTTGCCCTGGCCGCCGCGGCCTTCCTGCTGCACACCGCCGTGCTGGCGCAAGCCACGCCGGTGGGCCTGTGGAAGACGATCGACGACGAGACGAAGCAGGAGAAGTCGCTGGTGCGCATCAGCGACAGCGCCGGCGTGCTGACCGGCAGGATCGAGAAGCTGCTCGATCCCACCGCCAAGCCGGGCGACGTCTGCGACAAGTGCACCGATGACCGCAAGGGCAAGCCCATCCTGGGCCTGACGATCATCCGCAACGCCAAGCCCGACGAGATCGACAAGAGCCTGTGGACCGGCGGCGACATCACCGACCCCAACAATGGCAAGACCTACCGCCTGCGCCTGAAGCCCACCGATGGCGGCAAGCTCCTGGAAGTGCGCGGCTATGTCGGCCCGTTCTACCGCAACCAGACCTGGATCCGAGTGGAGTGAACAACATGAATCGATTCAACGTTCGCAAGGTGGCCGTGCTCGGCGCCGGGGTGATGGGGGCGCAGATCGCCGCCCATCTGGTCAACGTCAAGGTGCCGGTGGTGCTGTTCGACCTGCCCGCCAAGGAAGGGCCGAAGAACGGCATCGTCAGCAAGGCGATCGATGGGCTGAAGAAGCTCAAGCCCTCGCCGCTGGGCATCCCCGAGGACGCTGCTTTCATCGAGCAGGCGAACTACGAGGAGCACCTCGACAAGCTCAAGGACTGCGACCTGATCATCGAGGCCATCGCCGAGCGCATGGACTGGAAGCTCGATCTGTACAAGCGCATCGCGCCGGCCATCGCGCCGCATGCGATCGTGGCCTCCAACACCTCGGGCCTGTCGATCACCAAGCTCAGCGAGGCGCTGCCGGAAGAGATCAAGCCGCGCTTCTGCGGCATCCACTTCTTCAACCCGCCGCGGTACATGTACCTGGTCGAGCTGATCCCCACCCCGACGACGAAGTCGGAGATCCTCGACCAGCTCGAGAGCTTCGTGACCAGCGCCGTCGGCAAGGGTGTGGTTCGCGCCAAGGACACGCCGAACTTCATCGCCAACCGCGTCGGCATCGCCGGCATGCTGGCGACCATCAAGGAAGCCGAGACCTTCGGCCTGAGCTACGACGTCGTCGACGACCTGACCGGCAAGAAGCTCGGCCGGGCGTCGAGCGGCACCTTCCGCACCGCCGACGTGGTGGGCCTGGACACCATGGCCCACGTCATCAAGACGCTGCAGGACAACCTGGCCGACGACCCGTTCTTCCCCAGCTACGGCACGCCGCCGGTGCTGGCCAAGCTGATCGAGCAGGGTGCGCTGGGCCAGAAGAGCGGCGCGGGCTTCTACAAGAAGGTCGGCAAGGACATCCTGCGGCTCGACCCGGCCAAGGCGGACTATGTGCCGGCCGGCGGCAAGGCCGAGCCCATCGTCGAGCGCATGCTGAAGAAGGCGCCGGCCGAGCGGCTCAAGCTGCTGCGTGAATCGACCAATCCGCAGGCGCAGTTCCTCTGGGCGATCCTGCGCGACAGCTTCCACTACGCCGCGGTGCACCTGGCCGACATCGCGGAGACCGCGCGCGACGTCGACTTCGCGATGCGCTGGGGCTTCGGCACGAGCCAAGGTCCGTTCGAGCTGTGGCAGCAGGCCGGCTGGAAGCAGGTGGCCGAGTGGGTGAAGGCCGACATCGATGCGGGCAAGGCGCTGTCCAAGGCGCCGCTGCCGGCCTGGGTGTTCGACGGCCGCGAGGGTGTGCACACTGCCGAAGGCTCGTGGAGCGCGGCGCAAGGCAAGTACATCCCGCGCTCGGCTCTCGCTGTCTACGAGCGCCAGCACTTCCCCGAGAACGTGGTCGGCGCCGGCGCCGTGGCGCCGCTCGCGGCCGGCACCGAGGTGTTCAAGAACGAGGAAGTGCGCGTCTGGACGCTGGACGGCGAGGTGCTGATCGCCAGCATCACCGCCAAGCTGCACCTGATCAGCCCGACCGTCGCCGAGGGCCTGCAGACCGCGCTGGAAAAGGCCGAGGCCGGCTACAAGGGCCTGGTGATCTGGTCGCCGGACGACGTGTTCTCCGCCGGTGCCAACCTCGAGGCGCTGATGCCCGTGTTCATGAAGAGCGGCGCCAAGGGCATCGCGCCGGAACTGAAGAAGTTCCAGGACTTCATGCTGCGCGTTCGCTACGCCCAGGTGCCTGTCGTCAGCGCCATCCGCGGCATCGCGCTCGGCGGCGGCTGCGAGCTGGCGGTGTACTCCAGCAAGCGTGTCGCGGCGATGGAGTCGTACATGGGCCTGGTGGAAGTCGGCGTGGGCCTCGTGCCCGGTGCCGGCGGCCTGACCTACATCGCGCGCCGCGCCGCCGAGATGGCCGCCGCGGGCAACGCCAACGCCGACATTTTCAGGTTCGTCACCGACGGCTTCACCAATGCGGCGATGGCCAAGGTGGGCACCAGCGCGATCGAGTCGCGCAAGCTCGGCTACCTGCTGTGGAGCGACGTGATCGTCCCGAACAAGGACGAGCTGCTCTACGTGGCGATCCAGCAGGCCAAGGCGATGTTCGACAGCGGCTACCGCGCGCCGGCGAAGTCGCTGTTCCCGGTGGCCGGCCGCAGCGGCATCGCCACCGTCAAGGGCCAGCTCGCCAACATGCGCGACGGCGGCTTCATCAGCGCGCACGACTTCCACATCAGCGCGCTGATCGCCGACGTGGTCTGCGGCGGCGAAGTGGATGCCGGCTCGCTGGTGACCGAGGAGTACCTGATGTCGCTCGAGCGCAAGCACTTCTGCGCGCTGCTCGAGAACCCGAAGAGCCAGGAACGCATCATGGGCATGCTGCAGACCGGCAAGCCGGTGCGCAACTGATCACGGCAACGACAAGGAGATTCACATGAGCAAACAAGTGCAAGACGCCTACATCGTTGCCGCCACCCGCACGCCGATCGGCAAGTCGGGCCGGGGTTACTTCAAGAACACGCGGCCGGACGACCTGCTGGTCGCCGCGGTGCGCAGTGCGCTGCGCCAGGTGCCGACGCTGGACCCGAAGGCGATCGAGGACGCGATCATCGGCTGCTCGTTCCCCGAGGGGGAACAGGGCATCAACATGGCGCGTGTGGCGATGGTGCTCGCGGGCCTGCCGAACACGGTGGGCGGCGTGACCGTCAACCGCTTCTGCGCCTCGGGCCTGACCGCGCTGCAGATGGCTGCTGACCGCATCCGCGTCGGCGAGGCCGACGTGATGATCGCCGGCGGTGCCGAGTCGATGAGCATGGTGCCGATGGGCGGCAACAAGCCCTCGTTCAACCCGGAGATCTTCGCCCGCGACGAGAACGTCGGCATCGCCTACGGCATGGGCTTGACCGCCGAGAAGGTGGCCAGCCAGTGGAAGGTGACGCGCGAGGCGCAGGACGCCTTCGCGCTGGCCTCGCACCAGAAGGCTTTGCGCGCGATGGCGGCCGGCGAGTTCACGGCCGAGATGACGCCGATCGAGATCGTCGACCGCTTCCCGAACCTGGCGACGGGCGAGGTGAGCACGAAGACGCGCACCGTGAACCTCGACGAAGGCGCACGCCCCGACACCTCGCTCGAAGGCCTGGCGAAGTTGCGCCCGGTGTTCGCCGCCAAGGGCAGCGTCACCGCCGGCAACAGCTCGCAGACCAGCGACGGCGCCGGTGCGCTGATCCTGGCCAGCGAGCGCGCCATCAAGCAGTACGACCTCAAGCCGCTGGCGCGTTTCGTCAGCTTCGCGGCGCGCGGCGTGCCGCCGGAGATCATGGGCATCGGCCCGATCGAGGCGATCCCGGCCGCGCTGCGCTACGCCGGGCTGAAGCTCGACGATCTCGGCTGGATCGAGCTGAACGAGGCCTTCGCGGCGCAGGCGCTGGCGGTGATCAACACCGTCGGCCTCGACCCGGCCAAGGTCAACCCGATGGGCGGCGCGATCGCGCTCGGCCACCCGCTGGGCGCCACCGGCGCGATCCGCGCGGCGACCGTCGTGCACGCGCTGCACCGCCACAACCTGAAGTACGGCATGGTCACCATGTGCGTGGGCATGGGGCAGGGCGCGGCAGGCATCATCGAGCGCGTCTGATCGTTCCGATCCACGAGGCCACCTGCGGGTGGCTTCGCTCCTTCTGGAGGGCAGGTCATGAATGCACACACACTCGCCGCCGATGACGGCACGCCGCTGGCGGTCCGCTTCTTCGAGCCGGCCGAAGGCGACGCACGCCGCGGTGCGGTGGTGATCGGCGGCGCGATGGGCGTGCGCCAGGACTACTACCGCGCTTTCGCCGCCTGGCTGGCCGGGCAGGGCTTCCTGGTCGCCACCTTCGACTACCGCGGCTCGGGCGACTCGTGGCCCGCCAGCGGCACGCTGCGCGGCTTCCGCGCCGACCTGTTCGACTGGGCGCGCGACACCGACACGGTGATCGAGGCGCTCGCGGCTCGCAGCGGCTCGCTGCCGATCTACCTGATCGGCCACAGCCTGGGTGCGCAACTGCCCGGCCTGCTGCAGCACCGCGACCGCCTCGCCGGCCTGCTGTCGATCGCCGCCGGCAGCGGCTACTGGCGCGACAACGCGCCGCAGCTCAAGCGCATCGTGCTGTACTTCTGGCACGTGCTGGTGCCGGTGGGCACGGCGCTGTTCGGCTACTTCCCGGGCAAGCGTTTCGGCAAGGTCGGCGACCTGCCCAAGGGCGTGGTGCTGCAGTGGCGCAAGTGGTGCATGCACCCGCGCTACCACGTCGGCGCCGAAGGCGCGGCGGTGCGCGAGCGCTTCGAGGCGGCGCGTTTCCCGGTGGTCGCGCTGTCGATCACCGACGACGAGCTGATGACCGAGCGCGGCACCCGCGTGCTGATCGACTGCTATTCGAATGCACCGCGGCGCATCGAGCGCATCGCGCCGGCCGACGTGCAGGCCAGGCGCATCGGCCACTTCGGCTTCTTCCGCGAGCAGTTCCAGGCGACGCTGTGGCGGCGTGCGGAGACTCTGCTGCACGGCCTGCAGGCCTCGACGCAGCCGACGGCATGAACCAGCCCACCGAGCCTCACGATCCCACGCGCCGCGAGTTGCTGCTGCGCAGCGGCAGCGCGGCGCTGATCGTCTCCTCGCCGCTGCTGCTGTCGGCCTGCAGCCCGGCTGCGGTGGACGGCGCAGGCTTTGGTTCGCTGCCGGCGGCGCTGGCCACGCTGCAGGCGCTGAAGGACAAGCCGCCGCGCGCCACCGGCGCCTGGGACCTGCCGAAAGTGCTGATCCATGCCGCGCAGAGCGTCGAGTACTCGCTGACCGGCTTCCCGCAGCCGAAGGCGGCGTGGTTCCGCCACACCGTCGGCCCGGCGGCCTTCGCGGTGTTCTCGGCGCGCGGGCGCATGAGTCATTCACTCAGCGAACCGATCCCTGGAGCACCGGACATCGCTGCCGGACAGGCGCTCGATGCGACGGTCGACCGGCTGACGGCGGCACTGCGCGCCTTCGAAGCCCACAGCGGCGCGCTGGCGCCGCACTTCGCCTATGGTGCGCTGGACAAGCCCGACTACACACGCGCCCACCTGATGCACCTGGCCAACCACTGGCAGGAGATGGCGGCCTGAAGCCACCACCTCACCGACGAACCCCAAGAGGAGACACCCGCATGAGCATCAAGACCGCCACGCTGAACGGCGTGGCCACCATCGAGATCGCCCGGCCCGAGAAGAAGAACGCGCTGACCGTGGCGATGTACCAGGCGATGGCCGACGCGCTGAACGCCGCGCAGGCCGACCCGGCGGTGCGCGCCGTGCTGATCACCGGCCAGCCGGGCATCTTCACCAGCGGCAACGACATCGAGGACTTCATGAGTCGCCCGCCCGGCCAGGGCAGCAACGCGGCGGAGTCGCCGGTGTTCCAGTTCATGCGCGCACTGGTCGGCATCGACAAGCCGGTGGTGGCCGCCGTCACCGGCGCGGCGATCGGTATCGGCACGACGATGCTGCTGCATTGCGACCTGGTCTACGTGTCCGACGAAGCGCGCCTGGCCATGCCCTTCGTGAGTCTGGGCCTGGTGCCGGAGTTCGCCTCCAGCCTGGTGGTGCCGCGCCTGCTCGGCAACGTCAAGGCGGCGGAGAAGCTGCTGCTCGGCGACCCGTTCTCGCCCGAGGACGCGGTGGAGGCGCGCATCGCCAACGCGGTGCTGCCGGCCGGCGAGGTGGTCAACCATGCACGCCGCATCGCCGAGCGCTTCAACAGCCTGCCGCCCGGCGCTGTGCGCGAGACCAAGAAGCTGCTGCGCCGCACCAGCAGCGACGAGGTGCTGAAGACCATCGCCATCGAAGGCGAACTGTTCAGCGCGCGGCTGCGCAGCCCCGAGGCCATGGAGGCCTTCCAGGCCTTCTTCCAGAAGCGCAAGCCGGACTTCTCGAAGTTCTCCTGAACCTCGCGGGGCTCGCCATGTCGCTCGCGCTCAAGCTGGCCCTGGCGCCGCTGCTGGTGGCGCAGGCGCTGAACACCAAGCGTCGCGCGCCGGTTCTGCCGGAGGCCGACGGGCCCCGCGAAGGCCGGGTGGGCGAGGGCGAGCGGCTGTCGCTGCTGATCGTCGGCGACTCGTCGGCCGCCGGCGTCGGCGTGCGCACGCAGCACGATGCACTGGCCGGGCACCTGACACGCACGCTGGCCCAGGCCGCGCAACGCAGTGTGCACTGGCAGTTGCTCGCGAAGAGCGGCATCACCACCGCGCAGGCGCTCGAACTCGTGCGCCAGACGCGGCCGACGCCGGCCGACATCGCGGTGGCGGTGCTCGGCGTCAACGACGTGATCGACCAGGTGCCCTCGCATCGCGCGGTGCAGCAGCGCGCGGCGCTGGCCGACTGGCTGCGCGAATCCGCCGGTGTGCGTCACGTCGTGTTCGCGCCGCTGCCGCCGGTGCACCGATTCCCCTTGCTGCCGCAGCCCTTGCGCCGTGTGATGGGTGACGACGCGCGCCGGCACGACCAGGCGATGGCGCGCTGGGCCACCACGCGCGACGATGTCTCGCACGTGCCGATTCCGCTCTCGCTCGGCCCCGAGCACATGGCCGACGACGGCTTCCACCCCGGCGAGCCGGTCTACCGCGCCTGCGGCGAAGCGCTGGCCGCCTACATCGCCGAACGACTGATCACCCTGGAGACAAGACCATGAACCTGAAAGGCAAGACGCTCTTCATCACCGGTGCCTCGCGCGGCATCGGCCTGGCGATCGCGCTGCGCGCGGCGCGCGACGGCGCCAACGTCGTCATCGCCGCGAAGACCGCGGAGAGCAACCCCAAGCTGCCCGGCACCATTCACTCGGCGGCCGCCGAGATCGAGGCGGCCGGCGGTCACGCGCTTGCGCTGCAGACCGACATCCGCGACGAGGCCAACGTGCTGGCCTCGGTGGAGCAGGCCGTGGCGCGCTTCGGCGGCATCGACATCCTGGTCAACAACGCCAGCGCGATCAGCCTGACGCCGACCGACGCGACGCCGATGAAGCGCTTCGACCTGATGTTCGGCGTCAACGTGCGCGGCACCTACCTGTGCACGCAGGCCTGTCTGCCGCACCTGATCAAGTCGGCACAGGCGGGGCGCAACCCGCATGTGCTCAACATGTCGCCGCCCTTGTCGATGCGCGAGCACTGGTTCGCGCCGCACGTGGCCTACACGATGGCCAAGTACGGCATGAGCGAGTGCACGCTGGGCCATGCCGGCGAGTTCCGCAAGTTCGGCATCGGCGTCAACAGCCTGTGGCCGCGCACGGCCATCGCCACCGCGGCGTTGCAGATGATTCCCGGCGTCGACATCGCCAGGTGCCGCACGCCGGAGATCCTGTCCGACGCGGCGTACCTAGTCCTCACCAGCGATGCGAAGACCACCACCGGCAACTTCTTCATCGACGACGCATTGCTGGTGCAGCACGGCGTGACCGACTTCGACCGCTACAGCGTCACGCCGGGCAACCGGGACTTCATCCCGGACTTCTTCGTCGACTGAGATCAGGCCGCAGGCTTCTTCGCCTGCACCGTCTCGCCGGCGACGAAGAAGGCGCCGCCGCCCTGGTGGTGCAGCGTGCGCAGTTCCGGCGGCGAGTCGGCGCGCCAGCGGCCGTCGGCGAATACGCGCTCGTCGGCCTGCGCCGCGAGCACCTCCGCGACGAACAAGTCGTAGGCCTGCTGGTGGTGGTGCTCGTGCGGCCCGGCGATCACGCGGCATTCCAGCCAGGCCACGCAGCCTTCGATCAGTGGTGCCTCGATGCGCTGCGCAGTGAAGTGCGCCAGGCCGCAATCAGCGAACTTGTCGGAACGCTCGGCGCCGGACAGGCTGCCTGCCGCATAGGTCGCATCGGCCAGCACGCGGCAGGGCACGCTCAGCGCGAAGCTGCCGCTGGCTTCGATCAGCGTTCGCGTGAAGGTGTTCTTGTCGATCACCACCGTGACCTTGGGCGGGTCGAAGTCCAGCGGCATCGCCCAGGCGGCGGCCATCACGTTGCGACGGCCGCCGTGGGCGGCGCTGACCAGCACCGTCGGGCCGTGGTTGAGCAGGCGGTAGGCCTGCGGAAGCGGCACGCCGCGGCGGTACGAGGAGGCGATATCGGTCATGCGCTGCATTGTTGGCGATCGTGTGGTCCGGCGTCGGTGTCGCGTGCGCGACAGCCAAGTGCGGGAGGCCTCGGGAGAAACGCGATTGACTGTGCTCAAGCACGGCGCATGCTGTGCGCAAGCGCCGACGCCTCTCGCACACAACACCAACCGCGCCGCGCTCCAAGGAGACAAGCGATGACCCGTTCACCCCTGGGCCGGCTGACGCTGGCCTGTACCCTGTTCGTTCCGCTGGCCGCTGCGGCGTATGGCGTGAGCGTTCGCAACGAGGGCGGCGACCCCGCCGCCGGCATCTTCCCGAGCGACCGCTACACGGTTCGCGACTGGTCGAACGCGAGCTTCCGCCGCGTCGCGCTTCCGAAGCCGGACTGCGCCGTGCGGCCGAGCGACTGCGCCGACATCGAGGTGATCAACACGCTCGACGGCTTCTCGACGCAGCCACGCATCACCGTGCCCTTCACCGGCGACATCGATCCGGCCACGGTCAACAGCAGCACCGTCTACCTGCTCAACCTCGGCGACACGCTGACGCTGCGCGGCTTCGGCAAGAAGGTCGGCATCAACCAGGTGCTGTGGGACCCGGCGACGAAGACCCTCGCCTTCGAGTCGGACGAACTGCTGCAGGAACACTCGCGCTATGTGCTGATCGTCACCGACGGCGTGCGCGACAGCCGCGGAAAGCGCATCAAGCCAGCGCGCGACGATGACGACGACGCGCGTGGCCGCAGCCGTGGCCACGACGAGTACCGCCGCGACCTGCGCGACGCGAAGCGCCATGGCGAGCGCGGCCGCGACCGCGTGGTGGCTGCCTCGCTGTTCACCACGCAGAGCATCAGCGCCGACCTGGTGAAGATCTCGCGCGCCATCAAGGCCTCGACGCCGGCGCCGGTGAACTTCCTCGCCGGCAACGACGGCACGGGCGCGGTGCGCTCGGTGTTCCCGCTCCCGCAGGTGGCCGGCATCCAGTTCCAGCGCCAGACCGGCGCAGCGCCGGCCTTCACTGCGTCGTTCCTGCCGACACCGGCGCTGGGCATCGTGCCGGGCGCGGTCGCCCAGGTGGCCTACGGAACATTCCGCTCGCCGGACTACCAGACGGCGCAGAAGTACATCCCCGCCACCGGCACGCTGAACGGCCGGCCGCAGCCGCAGGGTGAGAACACGCTGACGCTGCAGCTCTTCGTGCCGGCGGGCGCGAAGCCGGCCGGTGGCTGGCCGGTGGCGATCTTCGGCCATGGCTTCACCGACAGCATGTACGGCGCGCCGTGGACGGTGGCCTCGGTGTTCGCCTCGCAGGGCATTGCCACGCTGTCGATCAACGTCGTCGGCCACGGCGGCGGTGCGCAGGGCACGCTCAACGTGCTGCGCAACACCGGCGCTGCACCGGTGGTGGTGAATGCCGGCGGCCGTGGCTTCGACCAGGACGGCAACGGTGCGATCGACAGCACCGAGGGTGTCAACGCCGCCGCGCCGCTCGGCATCATCGGCAGCCGCGACGGCCTGCGCCAGACGGTGGTCGACCTGATGCAGCTGGTGCGTCAGGTCGAGGTGGGCATGGACGTGGACGGCGACGGCAGCGCCGACCTCGATGCCGGGCGCATCTACTACGCCGGCCAGTCCTTCGGCGGCATCTACGGCACGATCTTCCTCGGCGTGGAGCCCTCGCTGAAGGCCGGCGTGCCCAACGTGCCGGGCGGCTCGATCACCGAGGTGGCGCGGCTCGGTGCCTTCCGCCCGCTGACCGGCATCGCGCTGGTCTCTCGGCTGCCGTCGCTGATCAACGTCAGCCCGAACCCGACCGGCATCGCCTTCGACGAGAACATGCCGCTGCGCGGTGAGCCGCCGCGCATCAATGGCGTGGCCGGCGCGATGGCGATCCAGCAACTGCTCGACCGCAACGAGTGGGTGCAGCAGTCGGGCAACCCGGTGAGCTATGCCGCGCGCATCCGCAAGAACCCGCTGCCGGGGAATGCGGCCAAGCCGGTGCTGGTGCAGTTCGCCAAGGGCGACACCACCGTGCCCAACCCGACCAGCACCGCGATCATCCGCGCCGGTGATCTGGCCGACCGCGCCGTCTACTTCCGCAACGACCTGGCCGTGGCCGCCAACCCGGCGGTGCCGAAGAACCCGCACACCTTCCTGACCAACATCGGCGCGGCGGCGACGGTGCCCTATGCGGTGGCGGGGCAGCAGCAGATCGCGGTGTTCTTCGCCAGCCACGGCACGCTGGTGATCGACCCGGACGGCGCCGGTCCGTTCTTCGAGGTGCCGATCGTGGCGCCGCTGCCGGAGGGGCTGAACTTCCTGCCATGACGGTGTCGGCAGAGTTGCGATAACCTCGCCGCTCCGCCACGCGCGGCGGGCCGCCTCACCGGGCGGCCCGCCGCTTTCGTTTTCGGTGGGCAGCGCCGTCATCCGCGCTTGCTGCCCGGCGCCATCCCGACCCCGGAGAGCCCGCGTGTTCCGCTTCTTCGAGCAGTTCGTCCATCCTTATCCCGACGCCGAGCCGGCGCACCCGCCCAAGGGCCTGCTGGCCTTCGTCTGGCACTGCACGCAGGGCATGCGGCCCTACATCGCGGTGATGACGATCGCCACGGCGCTGATCGGCGCCTTCGAGGCGCTGTTGTTCGCTTTCCTCGGCCGCGTGGTCGACTGGCTGGCAAAGGTGGAGCCGGCGCGGCTGTGGGTCGAGCATGGCGGCACGCTGTCGCTGCTGGCCGGCGTGCTGGTGGCCAGCATCGCGCTGGTGGCGTTGCAGTCGATGCTCAAGCAGCAGTCGCTGGCCGGCAACTTCCCGATGCGGCTGCGCTGGAATTTCCACCGCCTGATGCTCGGCCAGAGCATGGCCTTCTACCAGGACGAGTTCGCCGGGCGCATCGCCACCAAGGTGATGCAGTCGGCACTGGCGGTGCGCGACACGGTGATGGTGATCACCGACATCCTCGTCTTCGTGGTCATCTACTTCGTCACCATGGTGGCGGTGGTCGGCAGCTTCGACGCCTGGATGCTGGCGCCCTTCGGCGGCTGGGTGGCGCTGTACGTGATCGCGCTGGTCTACTTCGTGCCGCGGCTGGGCAAGGTGGCGCAGGCGCAGGCCGACGCGCGCTCGCTGATGACCGGGCGCATCACCGACGCCTACACCAACATCGCCACCGTCAAGCTGTTCTCGCACTCCAGGCGCGAGGCGGGTTACGCGCGCTCGGCGATGCAGGAGTTCCTGGGCACGGTGTACCAGCAGATGCGACTGGTGACCGCCTTCGAGATCGTCAACCACACGCTGTCGATGCTGCTGGTGGCCGGTACCGCCGGCACGGCGCTGTGGCTGTGGACGAAGGGCGAGGTCGGCATCGGCGCGCTCGCCGCGGCCAGCGCGATGGCGCTGCGCCTGAACGGCATCTCGCACTGGATCATGTGGGAGATGGCCTCCCTCTTCGAGCACATCGGCACGGTGCAGGACGGCATCAACACGCTGGCCAGGCCACGGCTGGTGGTCGACCGGCCGGATGCGAAGCCGCTGGTCGTGCCGCGCGGCGAAGTGCGTTTCGAGAACGTCGACTTCCACTACGGGCGCGATGCTGCCGGCTCGCCGCGGGTGATCGAGCAACTGTCGCTGCACATCCGCCCGGGCGAGAAGATCGGCCTGGTCGGCCGCTCGGGGGCAGGCAAATCGACCATCGTCAACCTGCTGCTGCGCTTCTACGACCTGGAGCGTGGCCGCATCCTGATCGACGGGCAGGACATCGCTCAGGCCACGCAGGACTCGCTGCGTGCGCAGGTCGGCATGGTGACGCAGGACACCTCGCTGCTGCACCGCTCGGTGCGCGACAACATCCTCTACGGCCGCCCCGATGCCAACGACGCGCAGATGATCGCCGCCGCGCAGCGCGCCGAGGCGCACGAGTTCATCCTGGGCCTGACCGACCCGAAGGAGCGGCGTGGCTACGACGCGCATGTCGGCGAGCGCGGCGTGAAGCTCTCCGGAGGGCAGCGCCAGCGCATCGCGATCGCCCGGGTGATGCTCAAGGATGCGCCCATCCTGCTGCTCGACGAGGCCACCAGCGCGCTCGACAGCGAGGTCGAGGCCGCCATCCAGGCGAGCCTCTACCGCCTGATGGAGGGCAAGACCGTGGTGGCGATCGCACACCGGCTGTCGACCATTGCCGCGATGGACCGGCTGATCGTGCTCGACCGCGGCCGCATCGTCGAGGAGGGCGATCACCGCAGCCTGCTCGCGCGCGACGGCATCTACGCCCGGCTGTGGGCACACCAGAGCGGTGGTTTCCTCGGTGAGGAGGTGGGCGACGAGCTCGACGACGGCAACGGGCCGCGGCGTACCGAAACGGCCGCGGCCTGACGCTCTGGGCGTCGAGGTAGGGATTCGCCGCTCCCGCGGGCTTGGGCACAGTGGCGCGCTTCGCCACTTTGCCCCGCTTTCCCGATGGCCACGATGAGCTACCGCTTTGCCCCGCGGGTTCCGCCGCCGCCGCAGGACGCGCGGCCGCGCATCGCGGTGTTCGGCGCGGCCGGGGCCACCGGGCAGCTGGCGGTGCGCCACGCGCTGGCGGCGGGGCACCGCGTCACCGCCTTCCTCGCCGAGCCGGCCCACTGGGCGCTGTCTCACGAGGACCTGACGCTCGTGCATGCCGACCCGCTGGTGCCGCAAAGCCTGCACGGCGTGCTGGCCGGCCACGATGCGGTGCTGTGCCTGGTCGGCCACCGGCCGGAGTCGGCGATGCAGCGCGATGGGCTCGAGCGACGCGCGCCGCTGGCTGCGCTGGCCACGCGCCACCTCGTCGCGGCGATGAGCGAGGAGGGTGTCTCGCGCATGGTGCTGATGGGCGCGGCCGGCGTCGGCAATTCGGTGGCCGCCGGCGTGTTCGGCCTCGGCCGCTGGCTGCAGTGGCTGCTGCCCGAAGTGATGGCCGACAAGGAGCGCCAGGAGGCGCTGGTGCGCGGCAGCGCGCTGCGCTGGACCGTGGTGCGCCCGGCGCGGCTGTCGCACGCGCCGGCCAGCGGCCACATCCACGTCGGCGAGAACCTGCGCTGGGGCTGGCGCGGCATCCCGCGCGAGGACATTGCCGCGCTGATGGTGCGCCTGGTCGACGACCCGTCGGCCGTCGGCAAGGTGTTCACGGTCGCCTGAAGGCCTTTCGAGCACCGAGCATCCCCAGTTCCCCACACGGATTGGGGAGATCTCCCTCCCGCGTCAGCGGGATGTGGTGTCAGCGCGTTTCCTACACAGTGCATCGAAGCCGGCGGACAGCGGCTCGCGGCGGTCGTCCATGGCGAGCGCGAACCGGGCGGCCTACTCTGGCTTCATGTGAACCGAGTCGTTGCAGGAGATCGCAACATGAACACCGTCACCATGCCCTTGTCGAGTGTCGACTACGAACTGCGATTCCGGTCGCTGTTCAACGAGGGCCGCGCGCTGGCCTTCCCCTGCGACGCGCAGGGCCATGTCGACATGGATGCGCTCAGCGAGCGCGCCCGCGGCAACTACCTCTACGCCCGTGCCGTGGTCGGCCGCGAGTTCGCCACCCCGGCCGTGCAGCGCTGCCACTAGACCCGCCGGAGGACCCTCAACTCGCCGGCCTGCCGCCCTCGAGGCGCGCGTCGAGCCGGCGCAGCAGTTCGACGATCTGCGGGCCCAGCGAGCCCTGCCCGGCCGCCAGCCGGCCGTGGATGCGCGCCACCGCTGCCATCGCTTCACCGCGTTGCGCCGCGGTCCAGACCGACAGGTCGCTCTCCACCAGGAAGGTCAGCACGTTCACCCGGCCTTCCTTGCCCAGGCGCTGGAACGACGCCTCCGACAACTGATCCACCGCCAGCCCCACGGCGACCGGCGACTGGCGATGCTCGGCGAGCATCCGGGCCGTGGCGCTGCGGCGCTGGGTGATCTCCGCGTCGTTCATCTGCGCGATCAATGCGGCGATGCGGGCGCGTTCGCCGGCATCAGCCGGCACCGGTGCTGGCGACGGTGGCGGCGAGGGATCCGGCCGCACGAGGAAGACCGCCGACCCGGCGCCTGCCGCCACCATCGCAGCCGCGCCGACGATCAGCGCGGTGCGTCGCGAGCCGCCGCGGGCCGGTGCGGCAGCACCGCCGCCAGCGCCGACATGCCTGGCCAGCGACTTCGCCAGCACCTCGACGTCCGAAGCCCAGCGCGCATGGCTCAGTTCCACGGCGTTGCGCCAGGCGAGGTCGGACAGGTCCGCGGGCAGTTGCCCGGCAGCGGGCATCTTCGCACCCTGCACCAGCACCGGCACCACCGGGATGCTGCGCTTGAGCGCCGAGGCGATCTCCAGCCGCACGAAGTCCGACGGGTCGTCGATGCGCCGCGCAGCGGGCGTGCCGGCCTCCAGCCAGCGCGGGCCGATCATCGCCAGCAGCACACTGCAGCGCGCCACGTTGGCGTCGATCGCGTGGCGGAAGTCCTGCCCCGGCTCGATGGCGCTGACGTCGAAGAACACCGCTTCCTTGCCGAAACGTTCGGCCAGATCCTCGTACAGCCGGCCGGCGTGGCCTTCGCTGTCCTCGCGGCGGTAGCTGATGAAGATGGCGCCCATGGTGCTCGTCCTCCCGTGCTCCTCAGGCCCCGGGCTTCTTCAACTGCGCCAGCAACTGCTCGCTCGCGCGGCTGAGGCGGCTGTTCTCCTTCGCTGCCGCGAACTCCCTGACCAGCGGCTCGAGCGCGCTGCGCGCTTCGTCCTGCCGCCCGGCGCGGGCCTTCAGCAGCGCGTGTGCATAGCGCTGCAGCGGTTGCCGGTCGGGCACCGTCTGTTCGGCCGGGTACAGCCATTCGAAGGTGGCGAGTGCATCGGCCGGGCTGACGAAGCCGAGCACGATGTCGCGCTCGGCCGCCGGAGCCGTCAGCGACCAGTCGATCAGCCGGCGCCACACCACGTCGCGCTGCGACGCGTCGGGCTGTTCGCCGCCGGCGCGCATCTGGTTCAGAACGTCGAGCGCGTAGCCGTAGTGCATGCCGCGGTTGAACGCGACGGAAAACTGCAGCCGGCGCAGCCACGGGCGCTCGCGCGAGCTCTTCGCGGCAGTGTCGAAATGGCCACGCACCTCGTCGTCCAGGCGCCCGGTGGTCCAGGCGATGTGGTGTGCCCACAGCCCGTGCGCGTAGACGTTGCCGGGGTCGTCGGCCAGCGCGGCCTTGTACAGCGGCACCGGGTCGGGCGCGGCCACGCCGTCGCGGCTGCGCAGGAAGTCGGCCCAGCCGAGATGCGCGCCGAGGTCGGCGCGGCGCTCGCCGCGTGCCAGGCCGAGGCCCTGCGCCAGCACGGGCTGGATCGGCCCGACCAATGCGGAGAAGGTTTCCTTGTCGCCGACCACGCGCGCCTCGCGCAGCCAGCGCATGCCGCAATCCTCGCGGGCGATGCGTGAGACATCGTCGCCCGGGCGCGCGGCCGCGATGACGGCGAACTGCTGCCATGCGACCGCGTGGCTGCCGGCCTCGCACAGTTGAACGGCGGCGGCCAGCTCGGCCGCCGCGCGCGCGAGGCGGGCCTGCTCG
>NZ_CALRZC010000089.1:0-29613 GCF_943372545.1 Variovorax sp. YR752
TGCGGCCCGCCGCGGCGATGCGCTGTGGCTGGCCGAGGCGCTGCAGGCCAGCCGCCGCGACACGCTGTCGACCTTTGCCGCCTACGAGCGCGCGCTGCCCGATCTGCAGGTGCCGCAAGCCGACGAACTGAACCCGCCGCTGTGGGAGCTGGGGCACATCGGCTGGTTCCAGGAGGTCTGGCTGGCGCGCAACCCGCAGCGCGGCCTGGGGGTCGCGGCTGATCCTGCGGCGCGCCGCGCATCGCAGCGCCGATCGAACGCCGATGCGCTGTACGACTCCAGCCGCGTGCCGCACGACACGCGCTGGTCGCTGCCCCTGCCCGATCCGGCCGCGACACGCGCCGACCTCGCCGCGCAGCTCGAGCAGACGCTGCGGCTGCTGGCGGACAGCGCGGGCGACGACGCGTCGCTCTACTTCTTCCGCCTCGCCTTGCTGCACGAGGACATGCATCACGAGGCCGCGCTGTACATGGCGCAGTCGCTGGGCGTTCCGATCGACGAGCCGCGCTGGCGGCCGCCCGCGCTGCCGGAGCCGCCTGCGTCGCTGCGCTTCGAGCCCGGCCCGTGGCGGCTGGGCAGCGAGCCCGGCGCGGGCTTCGCCTTCGACAACGAACTGGGCGCCCACGAGATCGTCCTCGGCGCCTGCGAGATCGATGCACAGGCCCTTCGCTGGGCCGATTTCCTGCCCTTCGTCGAGGCCGGCGGCCACGCCGACGAGCGGCTGTGGAGCGCGGCGGGCTGGTCATGGCGCCAGGCCGCGGCGCGCGAGGCGCCACGCTACCTGCGCCGCGATGGCGGCGACTGGCTGCAGTGGCGCCATGGCCGCTGGCAGGCGCTGGACCGCAGCGAACCGGCCTGCCACCTCAGCGCCCACGAGGCCGAGGCCTGGTGCCGCTGGGCCGGCCGTCGCCTGCCGAGCGAGGCGGAGTGGGAACGCGCCGCGATGGCGCGGCCCGACGCCTTCCGCTGGGGCGCGGTATGGGAGTGGACGAGCAGCCGTTTCGGCCCCTACCCCGGATTCACTGCCCATCCCTACCGCGACTACTCCGCGCCCTGGTTCGACGGCCGGCCGGTGCTGCGCGGCGCGTCGTGGATGACGCAGCCGCGCCTGCGCCACCCGCGCTACCGCAACTATTTCCCGGCGGCCCGCGACGACGTACCGGCCGGCTTTCGCAGCTGTGCGGTTTAGGCCTGCGCGCACGGTGGCGCGCGCCAGACGCTAGAGTCCGGGCCTTGTCCAGAACCAGGAGCTTCCCGTGACCCGATCGATCGCCTCGCCGCTGCGCCGCCTCCTGCTCGCCTGCTCGCTGCTCGCCCTCGGCGGCGTGGCGCAGGCCCAGCAGGTGTTCCGCGTCACGGCCATCCCCGACGAGTCGCCCACCGAGCTGGCGCGCAAGGCCGCTCCGCTGGTCAAGTACCTCGAAGGCAAGCTCGGCATGAAGGTCGAGTTCACCCCGGTGACCGACTATGCCGCCTCGGTCGAGGCGCTGGTCAACAAGAAGGTCGACATGGCCTGGTTCGGCGGCTTCACCTTCGTGCAGGCCAACGCGCGCTCCGGCGGCAAGATGATCCCCATCGCGCAGCGCGAGGAGGACGAGAAGTTCCGCTCGGTGTTCATCACCGGCGAGGCGTCCATCCGGTCGCTCGCCGACCTGAAGGGCAAGGACCTGAGCTTCGGTTCGCAGAGCAGCACCTCGGGCCACCTGATGCCGCGCAGCTTCCTGCTGCAGGCCGGGCTCGACCCGGAGAAGGATTTCCGCCGCGTCGCCTACAGCGGCGCGCACGACGCGACCATCGCGGCTGTCGCCTCGGGCAAGGTGCAGGCCGGCGCGCTGAACATCTCGGTGTGGGAGAAGTTCGTCGCCGACAAGAAGGTCGACACCACCAAGGTGCGCGTCTTCTTCACCACGCCGCCCTACTACGACTACAACTGGACGGTGCACGCCGACATGCCGGTGCCGCTGCGCGAGAAGCTGAGCCAGGCGCTGCTCTCGCTGAGCCGCGACAGTGCCGAAGGCAAGGAGATCCTCGAGCTGCAGCGCGCCACGCGCTTCATCCCGAGCAAGGCGGACAACTACAAGGGCATCGAGGCCGCGGCGCGCAGCGCCGGCCTGCTCTGAGCCGCACGCCGTGAAGCTGCAGCTGCGCGGCGTGGCCGCGCGCCACCCGGCCGCCCGGCCCGATGCGGCCCCGGCGCTGCAACCGCTGGACCTGGACATCGCCGCCGGCGAGCAGGTGGCGGTGATCGGTGCCTCGGGTGCCGGCAAGACCAGCCTGCTGCAGCTGCTGGCGCTGGCAATGCGGCCCTCGGCCGGCACGCTGCAGCTCGACGGGGTCGATCCCTGGGCGCTGCCGCGCGCCGAACTGCAGCGCCTGCGCGGCCGCCTGTTCCTCGCGCCGCAGGTGCCGCCGCTGCCGCCGCGGCAGCGTGTCGTCACCGCGGTGCTCGCCGGCCGGCTGCCGGCGATGGGCCTGGCGGCCAGCCTGCGCTCGCTGTTCTACCCGAGCGACATCCCGGCGGCGCACGCGGCGCTGGAGCGCTTCGACCTCGCGGACAAGCTGTTCGAGCGTGTCGATCGCCTGTCCGGCGGCGAGCGGCAGCGTATCGGCCTGGCCCGTGCGCTGCTCGCACCGGCGCGGCTGTGGCTGGTCGACGAACCGCTGTCGGCGCTCGACCCGACGCGCGCCCGCCAGGCCATGGCCACGCTGGTGCAGGGTGCGGCCGAGCGCGGCGTCACGCTGGTGGCCACGCTGCATCAGGTCGACATGGCGCTGGCCCACTTTCCGCGCATCGTCGGGCTGCGCGAAGGCAAGCTGATGTTCGACCTGCCGGCGGCCGAGGTCACGCGCGAACGGCTCGAACGGCTGTACGCGCAGCATGAAGACGAGCTCGACGGCCGCGCGCCGCCTGCACCGGAGCCGGCGCCCGCCGCCCCGGCGCCGGTGGTGATGCACTGCCGCTGAGAAGCAGTGAGCCGAGCGCATGGCCAGCGCCGCTGCCCCGCCCCGCCCACCGGATCGTGACCCGGCCTGGTGGGGCCGCGTGTTCTGGAGCGGCGCCGCGCTGGTGCTGTGCTGGCCACTGCTGGTGGCCACCGAGTTCCGGCCCTGGATGCTGTTCGATGCGCGCAGCCTGCAGGTCACTGGTCAGTTCCTTGCCAGCTTCCTGCCGCCGGCGCATTCGGCCGAGTTCCTCGGCATGGTCGCGCGCGAGACCTGGCGCACCGTGGCGATGGCCACCGCCGGGCTGACGCTGGCGCTGCTGGTCGCCGTGCCGGCGACGCTGCTGAGCACGCGCGTGCTGTCGATCTCGGCGCTGGCCGGCCCCATGGCGCGCGGGCCGTTCTGGCTGCGCCAGGCGGTGCGCTGGGCGCTGATCGTGCTGCGCAGCGTGCCCGAGCTGGTCTGGGCGCTGGTCTTCGTGCGCGTGGTCGGCCTCGGGCCCACCGCCGGCGTGCTGGCCATCGCGCTGACCTACGGCGGCATGCTCGGCAAGGTCTACGGAGAGATCCTCGAGAGCGGCGAGACCCATGCCGCGCAGACCCTGCTGCGCAACGGCAGCTCGCGGTTGCAGGCCTTCTTCTTCGGCCTGCTGCCGCAGAACGCTGCCGAGCTGACCAGCTACACCGTCTACCGCTGGGAATGCGCGATCCGCAGCTCGGTGGTGCTCGGCTTCGTCGGTGCCGGCGGCCTGGGCCAGCAGCTCGACAGCTCGATGAAGATGTTCGCCGGCGGCGAGGTGCTGAGCATGCTCGTCGTCTTCGTCGCGCTGGTGGCGCTGGCTGATCGCGCAAGTGCCGCGCTGCGCCGCGCGCTGGGGTGAGGCCATGAACGATCGCGATCACGCGGCCAACCCGCCCTACAAGCTGCCGCCGCCGTTGTTCGACGCACGCTGCAAGGCCTGCTGGATGACACTGGGCGTGATCGTGCTCATCGTCGCCAGCTTCTGGTCGCTCGACCTGCAGTGGGCGCAGTTCCTGTCGCTCGATGCGCTGCGCAGCATGGGCCGCTTCCTCGGCGAGTTCTTCCCGCCCGACACCTCGCCGGCCTTCCTGCGCAAGCTGCTGGTCGCCGGTTGGGAGACGCTGGCGATGTCGGCGCTGGGCACGCTGCTCGCAGCGATCGGCGGTCTGGCGCTGGCTCTGCCGGCCAGTCGCCTGCACGCCGATCACACCGCCTGGGCGCGCGCCCCGACGCGGCTGCTGCTCAACGCGCTGCGTTCGGTGCCCGAGCTGGTGTGGGCGGCGCTGATGCTGATCGCCGCCGGCCTCGGGCCGTTCGCCGGCACGCTGGCGCTGGCGCTGCACACCACCGGTGTGCTCGGCCGGCTGTTCGCCGAGGCGGTCGAGAACGCGCCGCCCGGCCCGGCGGCAGCGCTTCGTGTGCAGGGCGTGGGCGAGGGCCGGGTGTTCCTGCATGCCACGCTGCCGCAGGTGCTGCCGCAACTGCTGAGCTACACGCTGTACCGCTGGGAGAACAACATCCGCGCCGCCGCCGTGCTCGGCGTGGTCGGGGCCGGGGGCCTGGGTCAGCTGCTCGCCTTCCACATGGGCCTGTTCCACATGGGCAGGACGGCGAGCATCCTCGGCGCGATGCTGGTGCTGGTGGCGCTGGTCGACGCCGCCAGCTACGGCGCAAGGCGGCTGATGACACGTTGAGGCGCGCGCAGCGGCGCGCCGTGATGGATGACCCTTGCGTGCAGGGCCTGCCTTCCGCTACCGTGCGCGGTCCCCGCGACCGAGCCGAGGACGGGGCCTACAAAGAAGTGATGCCGATGACGCACGCCGTACCCGACGAGGAGCTGCAACGCTCCCAGTTCCAGACCGATCCGCTGGCCGACCAGACCATCGCCGACATCCTCGGCCCCTGGGCGGAACCTGCTGCCGGCGCCAGCCTCGCCGACATCGAGTCCGCCTACGCGCCGCAGTGGCAACGCATCGCGGTGGTCAACGCGGTGATCTCGACCTGGCAGGACAACGCCGGCCTCGAGGGCTGGCACACCCGGCTGCCGACGGTGCCGCAGCCGATCGCCGATGCGCTGCGCGACTACGTCAGCGCGGCCCGTGCGCTGCCCGAGTGGGCCGAGCCGGCGAAGATCGCCCGCGCCGAGGAGATCTTCTTCGACCAGGGTGTGCTGTCGTGCACGCTGCTGTTCTGCGCCAGCCTGCCCGAGTGCTACGTGGTGCCCGACCTGGCCGAGGTGCTGCACACCACCGGGCAGCTCGAGCAGCGCACCGACTACCGCATCCGCAGCACTGCGGCGATGGTCTTCCCGGTGATGATGAAGGGCGGCCTGACCGACCCGGCCGGCGGTGGCGTCGCGCAGGTGCTCAAGGTGCGGCTGATCCACGCGATGGTGCGCAATCTGGTGCTGCGCAACAGCCCGCAGGAGGCGGTCGCCCTGGCCGGCGGAGCCGAGCGCGCCGTCGGGCTGCTGCCCGCACTGAAGGCGGCGAAGGATGGCGCCCGTTCGATGCACCACGCGCTGTTCGCCCACGGCTGGGATCTGGCGCGCGGCCTGCCCTGCAACCAGGAAGAGCAGGCCTACACGCTGCTGACCTTCGGCTACGTCTACCTGCGCGGCATGCGCACGCTGGGTCTGCGCTTCGATCGGGCTGACGAAGACGCGGTGCTGCATGCGTGGAACGTCGTCGGCCACCTGGCGGGCATCCGTCGCGAGCTGATGGCCTCCACGATGGACGAGGCCGAAGCGCTGTTCGAGCGCATGCAGCGGCGCGGCCGTGCCGAGCTGGTGCCGCCCGACCCGCGGCCCGGCCTCGCCGACGCGCTGTTCCGCACCCTCGCCGGCGTGATTCCCTGGCGCATCGCCAAGCCCTTCCCGCTGCTGCTGTCGCGCCGCCTGCTCGGCCCGGCGGCATCGGCCGACCTGGCGATCGACGGCCCGGTGCCGTGGGCGTCGCGGCTGGCCTTTGCCCTCATGATGGGTGTGATCGGTGTGATCGACGCCATCGGCCGGCTGTTCTCCAGCGACTTCTCGCTTGCCCGGCTGGTCACCCGCGTGCTCGGCTACCACCTGCTGACGCAGCTGCTGATGGACCAGACGCGGCCGCTGAAGCTGCCGCAGGGCGTGCTCGAGCAGGCCCACACGATGATGCGCGGCTGGGGCGATGACCGCCGTGCGGGCAACTGGCTGAACAAGCTCGAAGACCGCTTCACCGTGGCCGGGCCGTGGTCCGGAACGGCACGCTCATGAACGGCGGCGTCGTGCGCTGGTGGTTGCTCGCGCTGCTGGTGGCGTTCGGCCTGTCGGCGCGCGCTGCGCCGCCGGTGCTGCAGATCGACGGCAGCTCGCCGCGCGTCGAGGCCTGGCCCGCGGTCACCATCCTGCCCGACGAGTCGGGCGAGCTCGACATTGCCGCCGTGTTGGCGCAGGCGGACCGCTTCGAGGCGCCGCGCTCGGCCTACGCGACGCTCGGGCTGCGCAAGGAGCCGGTGTGGCTGCGCATCCCGATCCAGTGGAACGGCCGCGGCGGCCCGAACTGGATGCTCGACATCGACTACGCACCGCTCAACCGCATCGATGCCTACCTGGTGCGCGAGGGCAGCGTGGTGCAGAGCGCAAGGCTGGGCAACCTGCAGCCGTTCGAGAAGCGCGCGGTGCCCAGCCGCACGCATGCGCTGCCGCTGGAGCTCAAGCCCGACGTCGACTACGAGCTGTACCTGCGCGTCGAGACGCAGGGCGCGATGATCCTGCCGATCACGGTGATGCGCCCGCAGGTCTTCCATACCGAGGCGCTGGACGAGCACATCCTGCAGGGCCTGCTCGCCGGCCTCGGCCTGTGCCTGGTGATCTACAGCCTGGTGCAGTGGGTCAGCACGCGCGAGCCGCTGTTCCTCAAGTACGCGCTGCTGACCACCGGCAGCCTGATGTTCTCGGTGGTGCAGTTCGGCATCGGCGGCATGTACCTGTGGCGCGGCCAGCTCTGGTTCGAGCTTCACGGCGCAGCGCTGATGGCGCTGCTTGCCGCCGGTTCGACCTTCCTGTTCGTCGAGGAGGTGCTGCGCGGGCCGGGCATGAGCCGCTACTTCAGCCGCGTGATGCATGCCGGCGCTGCTGCGCTTGGCGCCATTGCGCTGCTGTACGCACTGGACCTGATCCACATCCACACGGTCAGCCGCGTGATCGGCACGCTCGGCCTGCTGCCCGCGCTGATGGGCATGCCCGGCGCGGTGCGGCTGGCGCGCCGCGGTGACCCGATCGGCTGGTACTTCCTCGCCGCGTGGCTGGGCTACTTCATCACCACCGCGGTGATGGTCGGCGTGATCCGCGGCTACATCGACGCCACGCTGTGGACGCTGCACGCATTCCAGGCCGGCGCCACGCTGGACATGGTGCTGTTCATGCGCGTGCTCGGCCTGCGCATGCGCGCGATCCACGCCGAGGCGCGCAGTGCGGTGCGCGAGCGCGACACCTTCGTCTCTATGGCCCACACCGATCCGCTGACCGGGCTGCCCAACCGGCGCGGGCTGGATGCCCGGCTGGCCACCGAGATGGCCGCGACCACGGCGGACCGGCTGCTGGCCGTCTACATGATCGACCTCGACGGCTTCAAGCAGGTCAACGACCGCCACGGCCACGATCTCGGCGACGAACTGCTGATCGCGGTCGGCAAGCGCCTGGCTGCGCAGCTGCGCTCGAGCGACACCGTCGCGCGGCTCGGCGGCGACGAGTTCGTCGTCACCGCCGGCGGCCTGGCCGACGAGCGGCAGGCGCGCGAGCTCGGGCTCAAGCTGATCGACGCCTTCAGCACGCCGTTCGCGCTGTCCAGCGGGCGCGAGTGCGTCGTCGGCCTGACGATCGGCTACGTGCTGGTGCCGCTGGACGGCGACGACCCGGTCAGCCTGCTGCGCCAGGCCGATGCAGCGATGTACGCCGGCAAGCAGGGCGGCAAGGGCTGCGTGCGCCGTGCGCAGCCCACGGCGGCCTGACCCGGCAGGCCTCGGCAGCCCGATCAGGCCGGCAGCGTGTAGCGCGTCGCCGGGCCCTTGCCCGTCTGCACCAGCAGGCCGCGCTCGGCCAGCGTGACCAGATGCTTGGAGGCGGTGGCCGGGCTGAGTGCGCACAGCTCCGCATAGCCGCTCTTGTTGACCGAGCCGGCGCGGATCAGCTGGTCGAGCAGGGCGTTGCAGCGTTGCGTGCTGATCAGGTCGGCAGTGACCTCGCGCCACTGTGCGGCCAGCTTCTGCTCGCGCGTCAGCTCGCGCGAGAAGGTGGCGCGCAAGGCGTCGATCTCGTCGGCGAAGGAGTCGGTCAGCGCGTGGCGGCCGATCAGCGCCAGCGCCGCTTCGCGCTCCTTCATCGCGATGGACAGGTAGGCGCGCGCGATCACCAGGTGCGCTCGCACATGCTCCTGCGGTGCGCCGGGCAGCGCGAGCAGCTCGCGCTGGCGCTGCACTTCGCTGATCTCGGCGTAGTGCGCCGCCGCCTCGGACGGCAGCATGCGGTCGCGCGCGCGCTCGTCGCCGGGGCCGAGGATCTCGCGCTTCAGGCGCTTCGTCGCCTCGGTGTGGGTCGGGTCGCTCTCGTGCGGCCAGATGGCGACGGCGGCCGCGGCGTGCATGTCGCCGCGCGACTCGTCCAGCGCATCGCCCGACTGCTTGAACTGCAGGTAGGCCACCTCGGCGAGGTTGTAGTGCGCCAGGCCAGCGACGCGGTGCAGTCGGTGGCGCATCGCGATGTCCAGCGCCCGCTGGTACTCCTGCTGCGCCTGCGCGTAGTCGGCCTGCCAGAAGCAGGCCACGCCCAGGTTCATGTGCGTGCTGGCGATGATCTCCGGCTCCACCGTCATCGTCTCGGCCAGCGCGAGCACACGACGCGCGTATTCGCGCGCCTTGGCGAAGTCCTTGGCCTCGCCGTAGATCAGGCTGAGGTTGCCGCAGGTCTTCAGGATGGCCTGGCGGTCGTCGATGCGCTCGTACAGCAACAAGGCGCGGTGCTTGTGCTCGAGCGCACGCGGCAGCTCGCCGGCGCGGCGCAGGCACTCGCCCCAGGTCTGCTCGAGCATCGCCACCGTGGCCGGCGGCAGCGTGTGCCGCGTGCACAGCGCCTGCCCGCGCTCGAGCACAGCCTTGGCGCGCGGGTCGTTGCGCAGCACCAGCAGCCAGGCCAGGCGCACCAGCGTGGCGACGTACTCCTCGATCGCTTCGACCGCCGCGCTGCGGTCGTCGGCCAGGCCCGAGCGGCGCAGGCACTCGGCGCTGTCCTGGTAGTAGGCAAAGGCTCGGTCGAGGTCGCGCGGCTCGTGGAACTTGCCCAGCGCGCCGTAGACGATGCCGAGCATCAGCGCATCGTCGGCATCGGCGGCGATGCGCAGTGCCTGCTCGAAGCTGGCCTGCTCGCGCGCCGCGTCGCCGCGCATGCGCCACAGGCCGGCCTCGGCGAGCAGCAGGTCGAAACGCTCGCGCGGCGCGTCGGTCGCGGCCGCCACCTGTTCCATCAGCGGGTCGGTCTCGTCCTCGTTGGCGAGTTCGACGCTGTGGCGCTGCAGCGCACGGATGAAGGCGTCGGTGTCGCCGGCATGGGCCAGGTGCCACAGCGCCGAGGCGCTGTCACCGCCGAGCAGCGCCGAGCTCGCGTGGCGGGCATGCCAGGCCTGGCGCTCGGCTCCGGCGGCCAGGCCGGTCTGCCGCCAGGCGTGTTCGGCGGCTTCGTGGCGCAGTGCAAGCCGCCTCGCCGCGGACGCCGGCACGTCGCGCAGCAGTTGCGCCAGCGCGCGCTTGCCCTTGTCGAGGTAGCGGTAGTACGTGCTCGTGCCCACCGACCACAGCCCGCACAGCTGGCTGGCGGCGGCCTCGTCGGCGTGCCCGCGGTAGCGATCGCGGAACGGCGGCACGGGCAGGAATCCGAACTGGCAGGCCAGTGCCAGCACCGGGCGCCAGCTGGTGCGGTCCAGCCAGGCGTCGCGCGGGATGGGCTCGCCCAGTACGCCATGGTCGGGACGCAGCTGGCCGATCGCCCAGCGCATCAGCAGCGCCACCGCACCCGCCGGGTGGGCGGTGTCCAGCGTCTCGGCCGCCACGCCGTGCACCGGGCGCAGCCAGTGTCGCGCCAGCCATCGCCCCAGCCGCCGATGCTGGCGCAGCCACTCGTCGAGCGTGCCCGCCTTGTGCGCAGCGAGCAGGCTCTCGACCACCGACTCCGCCACCGGGGCGGATGGCTGGCGGCTGCGGGCTGCGATCGAATTGTCAGCAGATGTTTCCATGGGCAAAAGTAATCGTCTCACGATCGTCTGATGGATGGCCATCCCACCGAAGGACGAATGCTTGTGAATGGGATGGCGGCGGGCGTACCGTCGCACTACCGTGCCCACCACGCCGCGCGCGGACATCCACAAGAACGAGGAGTGACCATGAGCCTGCCCCGACTCCAGCCGGAGAAGTCCGGCGACGGTGTGCGGACGGACAGCGTGCTGTTCGCCGTCTACGCCCCCTTCGGCAGCGACGAGACGCTGTCGACCTATCCGGAGGGCAGCTCGCGCGACCTGGCGCAGCACCCGCTGTACCAGGGCTTGCTGAAGGTCGCGGACCAGGGCATTCACGTCGCCGCGCTGATCGACCTGGCGAAGGACGACACCTACCTGGTGGAGATCGAAGGCGGCAAGCCGGCCAGCGTCAAGGTCACCTCACGCTGGAAGCAGGACATGGCGTCGCCGAACAACCTGGCCGGCTTCCTGCACCACGCTCACCAGTCGCGGCCGAGCTCGGCCATCGTGCTGGCGCTCGAAGGTCACGGCGCCGGCTACCTGCCGGAGATCGACCGCCGCCAGCTCAGCGCGCGCACGCTGACGCGCAACGGCAGCTTCGAATGGCGCATCAGCGCCGACGCGGGAGCACCCATCCTGCCGGCAGGTTCGCCGCTTCTCCCGGCCGGCTCACCGCTGTTGCCGGCGGGTTCGCCGCTGTTGCCGGCCGGATCGCCCCTGCTACCGGTCAACCACATGCCCTTGTCGACCTGGGGCCTGGGCGCCGCGCTGAAGGCTGCGCTGGATGCCGGCGTGCCCAAGCTGTCGGTCATCCACTTCGACAACTGCTTCAACATGGCCGTCGAGGTGCTGCACACCGTGGCGCCGTATGCCGACTACGCCACCGGCTACCCGAACTACAACTTCTTCACCGCCGGCGAGGGCTATCCCGGCGTGTTCGCCAAGCTGGCGCAGCAGGGGGCGGCCAGCGCGCAGGACCTGGCGCACTGGTTTGCCGAGGCGAACCGCCAGATCCTCGAGACCAAGGGCAACCACCCGACGCTGGGTTGCGTGGTGCGCCTCGCGCGCATGCACGCGATCGCCGAGTGTGTCGACGACCTGGCCGACGCACTGCTCGCCGCGCTGCGCGGAGCGGCCACGCCGCTGGCACGGCAGACGGTGGTGCAGCGTATCCGCAGCGCGATCGTGCTGGCCCAGCAGTTCGACACCGACTCGAGTTTCCGCCTCGAGGCGCCGGACCAGCTCACCGACCTGTTCAGCTTTGCCAACGCGCTGCTCGGCTTCGACTTCCGTCCTCACCCCGTGCACCCGGCGGCACGGGCGCTGAAGGACGCGCTGCAGGGCATCAAGGCCTACGGCTCGACCGACCAGCCCTGGGTGGCCGCCGGCACGACCATCACCTGGAACTTCAGTTCGCCCTACCTGGCGATGAACATCTTCCTGCCCGACCCGCTGCTGCGCGGGCTGTGGGACTGGCGTTCGCCGTTCTACCTCGACGTCAACCCCGATCCGACGCTGCCGCTGGTGCAGCCGCACATCATCGACTTCGTCAAGGTCACGGACTGGGTCGACTTCATCATCGAGTACCACAAGGACAGCCAGCAGTGGGTGCGCCTGCTGCCGGCGGCGATTCCCGAGTTCCCGGTGTTCAACGCCAAGTTCGACCCCAAGGCGAACCCGCCGCGCGGCAACGACAAGCCGCCCGGCACGACCGGCGGCTACCCGCCCGGCAAGCCCGGTACGACCTCGGCGAGCTGAATCGTCGCGCCATCGTCTGCCGGTCGGGAGGAAATCACGCGCAGCCGGCGTCGCAATGGGACAGGCCCTGGACTGAAATGAAGACCAGGACGACACGACACCCGTCGTCCTCGTCGAACGATCCAGGAGCACCACCATGATGAACACGCAGTTGCTTTACCGCCTTCCCGCCGAACAGGCCCGCTGCCGCGAGCTGGTTCGCAAGTATGTGGCGATCGGCTCGACCGGGGCCTTCGCCTCCGCGCTCATCGAGGCCTCGCTGCGCCGCGCGGACCGCGCCGTCATCGACGGCGACGAATCCGACATCCGCCGCGCCCTCGAGGAACTGCAAGCCTACGAGTGCGCCCGGCACGAGCCGATGCGGCTGGCAGCCTGACCGGGGAGCGAGGCTTCTGGCTGGCGGCGGGCGTACCATCCCGCCGTCATCTGGAGGCCCCGAATGAAATCAGGAAAGATCCTCGTCGCCCAGGGCGGCGGCCCGACCGCCGTGATCAACCAGTCACTGGTCGGCGTGGCGCTCGAGGCGCGGCGATTTGGCGAGGTGCGCAGGATCTACGGCGCCCGCCACGGCGTGCGCGGCATCGTCGACGAGGACTTCGTCGACCTGACCCAGGAGACCAGCCACAACCTCGAGCAGGTGGCCAACACGCCGTCCTCAGCGCTGGGCTCCACGCGCGACAAGCCCGACCTGAAGTACTGCCAGGAGATCTTCAAGGTCCTGCAGGCGCACGAGATCGAGCACTTCTTCTACATCGGCGGCAACGACTCGTCGGACACCGTGCGCATCGTCAGCGAGGAGGCGCGCAAGGCGGGCTACCCGCTGCGTTCGATCCACATCCCGAAGACGATCGACAACGACCTCGTGGGCAACGACCACACGCCCGGATTCCCGTCTGCGGCGCGCTTCGTTGCCCAGGCCTTCGCCGGCGCCAACCTCGACAACGCCGCGCTGCCCGGCGTCTACCTCGCGGTGGTGATGGGCCGTCACGCCGGCTTCCTGACCGCCGCGTCGGCGCTGGGCAAGAAGTTCCCGGACGACGGGCCGCACCTGATCTATGTGCCCGAGCGCACCTTCGTGCTCGACAGATTCCTCGCCGACGTGAAGGCGGTCTACGAGCGCTACGGGCGCTGCGTGATCGCAGTGTCCGAAGGCATCCATGACGAGAGCGGCGCGCCGATCGCCGCCAAGCTCGCCAAGGATCTCGAGCACGACGCCCACGGCAACGTGCAGCTCTCCGGCACCGGTGCGCTGGCCGACCTGCTGTGCGAGGAGATCAAGAGCAAGCTGAAGATCAAGCGCGTGCGCGGCGACACCTTCGGCTACGTGCAGCGCAGCTTCATCGGCTGCGTCAGCGACGTCGACCAGCGCGAGGCGCGCGAGGTCGGCGAGAAGGCGGTGCAGTACGCGATGTGGGGCCAGCGCGACGGCTCGGTGGCGATCAAGCGCACCGGCTTCTATTCGGTGGACTACGAACTGGTGCCGCTGGAGTCGGTGGCCGGCAAGACGCGCACGATGGACGATGCCTTCATCAGCGACAGCGGCACCGACGTGACCGACGCTTTCCGCCTCTACCTGCGCCCGCTGCTCGGCTCGGGCATGCCGGACGCGTTCCGGCTGCGCACCAACCCGGTGGCGAAGGTGCTCAAGCGCGGCTGAACGCCGTCGCGCTGGGGGCAGCTCAGCCGGCCTTCTTCATCCAGGCGCTGCACCAGCCGCTGGCCGATACGTCCTTGCCGGCGAAGATGCCGCAGGCGCCGGCGGCATCGCCCGGCTTGCCCTGGTAGAGCTGGCAGGTGCCGCACTTCTGCGCGGCGGCATGCTTCGGGTACTGCTTGTCGTCGACCTTGGTGGTGTCCTTGCGGTAGCCGAGCGACTTGGCCTGCGGGTCGGCTTCGTCGACGGGCGGCGCGGCGTGCGCAGCGCCCTGGATGCCCACCCAGGCCGCGCCCGTTCCGGCCACCTGCATCATGAAAGAGCGACGCGTACTGCTCATGGAACGCTCCGAAGCATTGAGGAGGGCGCATGCTGACGCATTCGCCCGGATCGCCGTCGCAGCGGCACAGTCGTTGAGTGGATTGCCCGGACATCTTTGTGACAGGATGTCACGGCCGCACCGCGGGGCTCTCCAGCAGCATGCCACGCGCTCGCTGCATCAGGAACAGTTCCAGCTCGACCCATTCGACCGCCCCGGGCGCGAAGGGCTCGGCACGCACGCCGCTGAGGCAGCCGCGCAGCCGGCGCTGCAGCGAGCCCAGGCCCTGCCATTCGAGGCGATAGATCGGGTAGCCGGTCGGGTGGCCCTGCGGGATCACGCTGCCGCCGAGGCGGCCGCCGGCGAGCGTGTCGTGGCATTGGGTGCAGGCGAGGTTCAGCGCGCCCAGGCGTTGTTCGTAAAACTGCCGGCCGCGCTCGCGGAACGGCGCGAGGCGCGGATCGTCGTCCGGCGCGATCGGCAGGCCGCGCGACTGGTGCGCCACGTAGGCCTGCAGCGCGAGGCGCTCCGCGCTCTCCGGTGCAGGGGGCGCAGCACCCTGGCGCACGCGGCACTGCGCGATGCGCTCGCCGAGCTCGACTGGCCGGCCCAGCGCCGCGTCGAAGCGTGGATGGCGCACCGCCACGCCGCGCATCGTTCGAGTGGCATCACCATGGCAGTCGGCACAGGCCTTGGCGCTCGTGCCCGCAGCGCGAGACCACAGCGCCTCGCCCTCCAGCACCCACAGCATGCCCGGGTTCTGCGTATCGTCGCGCTGCAGCCTCTGGGTGGCGGGAGTCATGTCGTCGAAGCCGGAGCGGCGCATGTCCGGCGGCGCGGCGCACGCCGTCAGCACCGCCACACAGACAGCCGCCAGCCGCCGCTTCATGTGACGGTGATCGCCCGGCTCTCGGTCTGCGAGAAGCCGTTGTCGCCTTCCCAGGTGAAGCTGAGCAGGCCGCTGGCCACCGCAACGGTGTGGAAGGCGATGTAGGGGTTGGCCGCGATCGCCGCGTGCAGTTCGGCGCTGAAGACCACCTCGCCGTCGTAGCGGCAGGTGAATCGGCGGATGATGTCGCGCGGCATCAGCTCGCCGCCGCTGTCGCGCCTGTAGCCGGTCTCCATCGGGTGGTTGATCAGCGTGCGGATCTCTATCACCTCGCCGCGGCGGATGCTGGCGGGCAGGTTGATGAAGGCGCGGGCCATCGAAGCTCAGCCCTCCACGCAGGCGGCCAGCGTCACGACGACGTCGACCGTCTTCGCCCAGTACGTGCCGTCGGAGAGTTGTGCCACCGCAGTGAGCTTCTGCGAGGTGGCCAGCCGCATGCGGGCGTTGACCATGGCCTTGCCGGCGCGAGGCCCGAAGCGGAACACCGCCACCTGAGGCTGGGGGTTGCCGCTGTTGAACACGGCGATGGCCTGCACGTGGTCGGCTGCGCTCATCGGGCTGTCGACCGACAGTGTGATCGGCACCGTGTTGCCGTTCTCGACCAGCGGCGCGATCTCGAAGTCGAGCTTGCCCTCGCGCCAGGCGGCGCCGCCGGTGAAGGCGCGGATCTCCGCCTCCATCGCTGCCGGCGTGGCGATCGCGCGCCAGCTCAGCGTGAGGCCGAGTCCGGCGAGCAGCAGTTCGCGCCGGGGCAGGCCGTGTTTCATTCGCGCAGGCCAGCCAGATAGGCGACCACATCCTCGACCTGCTGCGCATCGAGCGCCGGTCGGCTCTTCCATGCCGTGGCGACACGCTGCAGCCCGTCGCCGGCGTGGAAGGGCGGCATGGTGGTCTGCGGGTTGAGGCGGCGAGCATCGACGATGCGCGCACGCAGTTGTGCAGCACTCCAGCGCGAACCAGCGCCGGCCAGTGAGGGCGCGAGGTTGCCCTGGAAGCGTTCCTCGGCGATCGGCGCCGCGTGACAGAGCAGGCACAGGCCCTGCTGCCGGCTGGCCACGATCGCGCGTCCGCGTGCCGGATCGCCGGGCTGTGCCGTCAGCGGGGTGGGGATGGTGTCGCCCACCCACACCGGCTGCGCGGCAGCCGAGGCGGCCGCCGTGGCCCAGGCCAGCGCCATCAGGATCCTCACGCCTTCTTCAGGCTGTGGTGCTTCAGCGGCAGCTCGCGGATGCGCTTGCCGGTGGCGGCGAACACCGCGTTGAGCACCGCCGGCGCCGCCACCGCGATGGTCGGCTCGCCGACCCCGCCCCAGAACCCGCCGCTGGGCATCACGATGGTCTCGACCGGGGGCATCTCGTCGAGCTTCATCACCGGGTAGGTGTCGAAGTTCGCCTGCTCGATGCGGCCGTTCTTCACCGTGCACTCGCCGTACAGGGCCGCCGACAGGCCGTAGACGAAGGAGCCTTCGACCTGCGCCGCGATCTGCTGCGGATTGACCGCGTGGCCGCAGTCGGTCGCCGCAACGATGCGGTGGATCTTCAGCTTGCCATCGGCATTCACCGACACCTCGGCACAGGCCGCCACGTAGCTGCCGAAGCCCATGGTCTGCGCCAGGCCGCGCAACACGCCGGGCGCGGCCGGCTTGTCCCAGCCGATGCGCTCGGCCACCGCGTTGAGCACGGCCAGGTGCTTGGGGTGGCTGGCCATCAGCTTGCGGCGCAGCGCCAGCGGATCCTGCTTGGTCGCGAAGGCCACCTCGTCGAGGAAGCACTCGAGGTAGATCGCGTTCTGATTCAGGTTCACGCCACGCCAGAAGCCCGGCGGCACGTGCGGGTTGCGCATCGCGTGGTCGATCAGCAGGTTCGGCACGCTGTAGCCGATCGAGGCCTCGGGCCCGGCGGCGTTGAGGCCCTGGAAGACGACCGGATCCTTGCCGTCCTTGATGTTCTGCGGAAAGATCCCTGCGAGGATCGACTGGCCCGAGATGCGCATGTGCAGCGCGTTGAGGTTGCCTTGCGCATCGAGCCCGGCGGTCAGCTTGCACATCGTCACCGGGTGGTAGCGGCCGTGCAGCATGTCTTCCTCGCGCGACCAGATCAGCTTGACGGGCGTACCCGGCATTTCCCTGGCGATGGCCACCGCCTGGCGCACCCAGTCATGCACCGCGCCGCGCCGGCCGAAACCGCCGCCGAGGTGCAGCTTGTAGACCTCGCACTGCGCCGGCTTGAGGCCGGAGGCCTCGGCCGCGGCGGCGAGTGCCGCCTCGCCGTTCTGTGTCGGTGTCCAGACCTCGCAGCGCTCGGGCGTGCCTGCCGCGGACAGCGTGATCTTCGCCGTCGCGTTCATCGTCTCCATCGTCGCGTGGTTCTGGTGCGGGTAGGCGTACACCGCCTCGATGCGCCGCGCCGCCGAGACCAGTGCCGCCTTCGCGTCACCGACGCTGTTGCCGACCACGGCGTCGTTCGCATCGAGCCCGGCCTTCATGACGGCCGCGAAGTCGGCGCTGCTCAGCGTCGCGTTCGGCCCTTCGTCCCACTCGATGGGCAACGCGTCGAGCGCGGTCTTGGCGTGCCACCAGGTGTCGGCGATCACCGCCACCGCGCTGTCGCCGACGCGCACCACCTTCTTCACGCCGGGCCGCTTGGCGATGGCCGTGGCATCGAAGCTTTTCACCTTGCCGCCGAACACCGGGCAGTCCTTGATCGCGGCGTTGAGCAGGCCGGGCAGCTTCAGGTCCATGCCGTAGACCTGCGCGCCGGTGAGCTTCTCGACGGTGTCCAGGCGCTTGACCGGCTTGCCGGCGATCTTCCAGTCCTTCGGGTCCTTCAGCTTCACCTCGGCGGGCGGCGTGAGCTTGGCGGCAGCGGCGGCCACCTTGCCATAGCTCGTCTTGCGGCCCGAAGGCGTGTGGGTGATGACGCTGGCTGCCGCCGTGCACTCCGCGGCCGGCACCTTCCACTGGTCGGCCGCCGCCTGCACGAGCATCGTGCGCGCGACCGCGCCGCCCTTGCGCACGTAGTCGTGCGACTCGCGGATGCCGCGGCTGCCGCCGGTGGAGAAGTTGCCCCAGACCCGGTTGCGCGCCAGGTTCTGGCCCGGCGTCGGGTACTCGGTGGTGACCTTGGCCCAGTCGCACTCCAGCTCCTCGGCGACGAGCTGCGCCAGGCCAGTCAGCGAGCCCTGGCCCATCTCCGAGCGGGCGATGCGGATCACCACCGTGTCGTCCGGCTTGATCACCACCCATGCGTTGACTTCGGGCGAGGCCGCCAGCGGCGCCTGCGCGTGGCTCTGGCCGGGGATGAAGGGCACGTGGAAGCCGACCACCAGCGCACCGGCGGTCGCGGCCGAGCCGCCGAGGAAGCCGCGGCGGCTGACTTGTGTCGTCGTCATGATCGCCTCCTCAGCCCTGCGCGGCGATCTTGATCGCGGCGCGCACACGGTTGTAGGTGCCGCAGCGGCAGATGTTGGTCATCGCGGCATCGATGTCGGCATCGGTGGGCTTCGGCTTCTCCCTCAGCAGTGCGGCGGCGGCCATCACCATGCCGCACTGGCAGAAGCCGCACTGCGGCACGTCGAGCTGTGCCCAGGCCTTCTGCACCGGGTGCGAGCCGTTGGGCGACAGGCCCTCGATGGTGACGATCTTCTCGTTCGCGCCGATGCTGGACAACGGCCGCACGCAGGAGCGCGTCGCCACGCCGTCGATGTGCACCGTGCAGGCACCGCACTGCGCGATGCCGCAGCCGTACTTGGTGCCGGTCAGGCCGAGCTGCTCGCGCAGCACCCACAGCAGGGGCGTGTCGGGTTCGGCATCGACCTCTTGCAGCGTGCCGTTGACATTCAGCTTCGCCATCGGGTTCCTCCAGTCGGTGTGCGCGCCGGACGCTAACACCGCCAGCGCGGCGTGGCCACGCCGGCGGCGAAACCGCGGCGGCGAGTCGGGCTATCGCGGTGCAACTTGACAAGCGGCTGGCGTTGCGCGGCCGACGTTTCGCGCCGCACCGGTTCGTTTCGTCGCAGCTCGCTCGCACGGCGGCGTGGCGGTCGGCACGATGCCCCCATCGCAACCTTCCTCACCGCGGAGCACATCATGGTCCACGACGCCAGCCTCGCCAGTCTCTCCCCCCTCGTTCTGGTCCACCTCACGTTCGCCAGCGCCGCCGTGCTGCTCGGCCCGGCTGCCCTGTGGGCCCGCAAGGGTTCGCGCGGGCACCGCGGGCTCGGCTATGCGTGGGTGACCGTCATGGTGGGCACGGCGCTGTCGGCCTTCTTCATGCGCAGCGCCGGCAAGTTTCAGCTGCACGGCTTCTCGCCCATCCACCTGCTCGGCGTGGTGACGCTGGTCGGCGTGATCGTTGCCATCGTGGCGATCGCCCATCGCCAGGTGGAGGTCCACCGCAAGACCATGCAACGGGTCTACCTGGGCGCCTGCATCGGCGCCGGTGTGTTCACCTTGCTGCCCGGTCGCTACCTCGGCGACCTGCTGTGGCACCACACGCTTGGGCTCGTCTGAGCGCGGGGCCTCAGGATCCGATGACGAACACGCGCAGCGACTGTGCGGGCACCGACACGCGGGCCGTGCCGGTGCCGTCGGCGACGGCGTTCGTCCCGCTGGCCGGGAAGGCGTTGACCAGCGTGGCTCCGGCCGGCAGGCCGGTGGCGCTGATCGTCGCGCCGCCGGCGCCGTAGTTGATCATCACCACCGCGCGCTGGTTGCCCTGCACGCGCTGGAAGCTCAACGTGCTGCCGCTGGCGGTGGCGCCGGCATGCGTGCCGAGCGTCAGCGCCGGATGGGCGCGGCGCAGCGCGATCAGCGCCTTGTACCAGTGGAGCAGCGAGTTCGGGTCGGCCAGCTGCGCTTCCACGTTGTTCGTGGCCGCGTTGGCCGACAGCGCACGGAACGGCGCGCCGGTGGTGAAGCCGGCGCGGGTCGCATCGCCGGTCCAGCTCATCGGCGTGCGCAGCTTCGGGTCGCCGCTCAGGTTGGCGGCGCCGGCCATGCCGATCTCCTCACCGTAGTAGATGAAGGGCGTGCCGGGTTGCAGCAGGTAGGTGGCAGCGGCGAGGCGGTACTGCGCCTGGTTGCCACCGAGCTGGTCCCACAGGCGCTGGCCGGCGAAGCTGTCGTGGTTGGACAGCATGGTCGACATGCCGGCCGGTGCAGTGGCAAGGTGGTCGGCGACTGCGGCAATCGCTGCGGCACTGCCACGCGCGGCGTCGATCAGGTTCGTCTGATGCCCGAACGCGAAGGCGCTGCCGCAGGCGGTGGCGAACTCGAGCGGGCGCGACGGTCCCTCGCAGACCATGAAGCGTTGCTGGTAGCTGCCGACCAGTTGCCGCACGCCGTTCATCAGCGTGAAGTTCTCCGGCTGGTTCTCCCACGCCGCGGCACCGTTCTCGACCAGGTTGCCCACCGCGTCGAAGCGGAAGCCGTCGACGCCGCGGTTCAGCCAGAAGCGCAGGTTGTCGTGGTGCCACTCGACGACCGATGCGTTGCGCAGGTTGAAGTCGGGCATCTGGTCCCAGAACGGCGCGTAGTACCAGCCGCTGCTGCCGTCGCGCCAGGGGTTGCCGCCGTAGACGCTCCAGCCCCCGGGCTGGTTGGACTCGAAGATGTACCAGTCGCGGAAGTCGTTGGAGGCGCTGCTGGCGGCGTTGGCGAAGGCGGGGTGGTCGGCCGCGCTGTGATTCATCACGTAGTCGATCACGACGCCGATGCCGCGCGCGTGGGCCTCGCGCAGCAGCGTGTCCATGTCCGCCAGGCTGCCGTAGTCGCTCTCGATGCGGCGATAGTCCGTGACTGCGTAGCCGTGGTCGCCATCCTGGCTGCGCGTCACCGGCATCAGCCACAGGCCGGTGACGCCGAGATCCTGCAGGTAGTCCAGGCGCTCGGTCAGCCCGCGCAGGTCGCCGATGCCGTCGCCGTCGCTGTCCTGGTAGCCGCGCACGAAGATCTCGACGAAGACACCCTGGCGCCAGTCGGCGGCCAGCGCGCTGCCGGGGTCGCGGGCGACCACCGGCGTCGTGTCGACATCCGGCAGCGGCCCCGACGAGCCGCCGCCCCCGCCACCGCAGCCAGCAAGAGCGACCAGGGCGGCCAGGGCGGCCAGGGCGAGGAGCTTTCGGGGCAGGGCATGCATGGGCGGCGACTCTAGCCCTGCACGGTTCGATCGTGTTCGTAGTACGGTGACTACATGGCGCCTGCGGCGCAGATCGCGGGAAAGTCCCAGGTCAAGCAGCGCGTGCGGCCGGGTGCTTGAAACCTCGCCGCCAGCCCCCACAATCCTCGCGCCGGCGGTTGAACCGGCGGGCTTCGCACTTCCACGACCATGAGCAAACAGACTCTTTCCTTCCAGGCCGAGGTCAAGCAGATCCTGCACCTCGTCACCCATTCGCTCTACTCCAACAAGGAGATCTTCCTGCGCGAGCTGGTCTCCAATGCCTCTGACGCCTGCGACAAGCTGCGCTTCGAGGCGCTCGACCGGCCCGGACTGTTCGAGGACGCGCCCAACCTCGAGGTGCGCGTCGCGTTCGATGCCGAGGCGAAGACGATCACCATCACCGACAACGGCATCGGCCTGTCCGAGCCCGAGGCGGTGGCCAACCTGGGCACCATCGCCAAGAGCGGTACGCGCGAGTTCATGGCCGCGCTCGAAGGCGACAAGAAGAAGGATGCCCAGCTGATCGGCCAGTTCGGCGTCGGCTTCTACAGCGGCTTCATCGTGGCCGACCGCATCACCGTCGAATCGCGCCGCGCCGGCCTCGCGCCGGAAGAGGGCGTGCGCTGGAGCAGCGAGGGCAGCGGCGACTTCGAGGTCGAGACCATCACGAGGCCGCAGCGCGGCACCAGCGTGACGCTGCACCTGCGCGAGGGCGAGGAGGAGTTCCTCTCCGGCTGGAAGCTGCGTTCGATCATCAGCCGCTACTCGGACCACATCTCGCTGCCCATCCTGATGCGCAAGGAGGAGTGGGACGCCGAAGCCGGCCAGCAGAAGCTCACCGACGAGTGGGCGCCGGTCAACAAGGCCGCGGCGCTGTGGACCCGCAACAAGAGCGAGGTCACCGCCGAGCAGTACGCCGAGTTCTACAAGCAGATCAGCTACGACACCGAAGCGCCGCTGGCCTATACGCACAACCGCGTCGAAGGCCGCAGCGAGTACACCCAGTTGCTCTACATCCCGGCGAAGGCGCCGTTCGACCTGTGGAACCGCGACAAGCGTGGCGGCGTGAAGCTCTACGTCAAGCGCGTCTTCATCATGGACGACGCCGAGGCGCTGATGCCGGTCTACCTGCGCTTCGTCAAGGGCGTGATCGACAGCGCCGACCTGCCGCTGAACGTCAGCCGCGAGCTGCTGCAGGAAAGCCGCGACGTGAAGGCGATCCGCGAGGGCTCGACCAAGCGCGTGCTGGCGATGCTGGAAAGCCTGGCCGACAGCGAGGACGCCGCCGAACGCGAGAAGTACGCGAAGTTCTGGAAGGACTTCGGTGCGGTGCTGAAGGAGGGCGTCGGCGAGGATCACGCCAACCAGGAGCGCGTGGCCAGGCTGCTGCGCTTCGCCTCCACGCAGGCTGACGACGGCGTGGCCCTGAAGGACTATGTCGGCCGCATGAAGGAAGGCCAGGAGGCGATCTACTACATCACCGCCGACTCGCTCGCCGCAGCGAAGAGCAGCCCGCAGATCGAGATCTTCCGCAAGAAGGGCATCGAGGTGCTGCTGCTGACCGACCGCGTCGACGAGTGGATGCTCGCGCACCTGTTCGAGTTCGACGGCAAGCCGCTGCAGAGCGTGGCCAAGGGAGCGGTCGATCTCGGCAAGCTGCAGGACGAGGAGGAGAAGAAGCGCTCGGAAGAAGCCGCCGAGGCCTTCAAGCCGGTGCTCGAGCGCCTGAAGGAGGCGCTCAAGGACCGCGCCAAGGACGTGCGTGTGACCACTCGCCTGGTCGATTCGCCGGCCTGCCTGGTGGTCGACGAGGGCGACATCAGCGGTCACCTCGCGCGCATGCTCAAGCAGGCCGGGCAGGACGCGCCCAAGGGCCTGCCCATCCTCGAAGTGAACGCCGAGCATGCGCTGGTGAAGCGGCTCGACGCCAGCGCGAGCTTCGACGACCTGGCGCACATCCTCTTCGATCAGGCGCTGCTCGCTGAGGGCGGCACGCTGGAGGACCCGGGTGCCTACGTGCGGCGCGTCAACGCGCTGCTGGTCGGCTGATCAGGCGGCCAGCGGCGCCTCGTCCATGGCCTCGAGCTGGTCGCGCAGGCGCGTGGCCTGCTCGGTCCAGTAGGCCGGGCTCTCGAACCAGGGGAAGGCGATCGGGAAGGCCGGGTCCTTCCAGCGCCGCGCGATCCAGGCGCTGTGGTGGATCATGCGCAGCGTGCGCAAGGGCTCGATCAGCGCCAGTTCGCGGCGATCAAAGTCCATGAACTGCTCGTAGCCGTCGAGCACCGCGCCGAGCTGCTTGCCGCGCTCGGCGCGGTTGCCTGACAGCAGCATCCACAGATCCTGCACGGCCGGCCCGGTGAGGGCGTCGTCGAGGTCGACGAAGTGCGGCCCGGCGGCGGTCCACAGGATGTTGCCGAGGTGGCAGTCGCCGTGCAGGCGCAGCGTGCGGATCGGCGCGGCGGCCGCGAACGCAGTCTGCACACGCTCCAGTGCAGCATCGACCATCGCGCGCCAGGCCGGCAAGGCATCGGGTGGGGGTATGTCGTTGGCGATCAGCCAGTCGCGCGGTTCGGTGCCGAGGCTCGCCGGCGTCAGGCTGATCCGGTGTTCGAAGCGGCCAGTGACGCCCACTGCGTGCAGGCGCCCGATGAAGCGGCCGATCCACTCCAGCACCTCGGGGTCCTCGACCTCCGGCGCCCGGCCGGCCTTGCGTTCGGTGACCGCAAATCGATAGGGGCCGTCCGCGCTGTCGAACGAAGCCAGCGTGGACGCAATGATCTTCAGCCGTGTGGCGTGCAGCGAGCGCTTGTCCAGCGTCAGCGGCCATGGTGCGGCCAGTGGCACTTCGCGAGCTTCCAGTTCGGCAGCGAAGGTATGTTCCTCGAGGATCTGCGCATCGCGCCAGCGGCCCGGCCGGTAGAACTTGGCGACGACCACGCGGCCGTCCTCCAGGAAGACCTGGAATACGCGGTTCTCGTAGGAGTTCAACTGGATCAGCCGGCCGTCGCCGCGCAGGCCCACGGCGTCCAGTGCGTCGAGCACGACCTCCGGGTCGAGCCCGGCATAGGGTGTATCCGTCGGGTCGCGGTGCGGGTTCATGCCCGCATCCTACGCGGCCCTCTCAGCGGCTCGGGTTGGCCGAGTAGCGCGGCGAGTCGACGACCACGCCGCCGATTTCGTCGCGGGATGTACCGCCGAACTCGGCATGGCCGCTGTCGAGCTCACCCGGCCGGGTACGCGAGGAACCCGGCAAACCCAGGCTGCCGAACTCGCTCTGGCCGGAACCATCGGTGCGCGTGTCCGGGGCAAAGAACGAATCCTGGAACAGGGAAGAGTCCTGCCACAGCGCGGTGCGCTCGGCGCGCCGGTTGGCGACCGTGCTGGCGAGGGTGTCGCGGGCCTGGTGAAGCATGTGTGGCGGCGTCACCGCAGCCTGCGGGCCGCGCGCGTTGGCGCCAGCCTGCGGAACGAGCAACTGCAGTTCAGCCACCGATGGCAGGTTCTCCACCGGGCAGCGCAGGTAGCGAACCCGGCAGGCGCCGAGCACGGCCTGCTTGATCTGCAGCACGCGGCGCGAGTTGCCGCGATCGTTGTCGAGGTCGATGGCGGCGAGCACCCGGCCGTTCGCGCTGCAGACCGCGAAGGTCACGTGAACGCCGCCAAGCAGGTCGTACCAGAAGCGAACGCGCGATGGATCGACGGGCTGGCTGAAGCGCACCAGTGGCAGCTTCGACAGCACGATGTGGTGGGGCAGGGCTTCGCGCAACAGCCGGTAGACACGCCGCTCGTCGGTGGAGAACACCGGCCGCGCCGTCAGAGACCAGTCCGTGGGCAACGGCGCGGCCTTGGCGGGGCGGCGTGCCCACCACAGCCACAACACGGAGGCTGCCACCGCACCCGCAAGGGCGGCCAGCGCAACGATGAGGGGCGAGGTCGGCATGTCGAGGTCCGGTTCGGCGGTTCACGAACCTGACGCTGCAGGTCGATCGCGAGTGCTCAATGTACCGGATGTTACGGTTTCGCACCCCTCGTGATCATCCCCGACCTCAGGGCTCTCGTCTGCCGCGACGCAGTGGGCCGCCTACTCGCCCGCGATGTGGTGGGACTTGGAAATGTGAGCCTTGACTTCGGAGATGGCGTCGAGAATCTGCTGTACGTGACTGGCGTGTCGCTTGATCTGGTAGTCGAACTCGGCGGCCTGTTCGCCCATCATCTCCTCGACATGCGAGACGAAGGTGTCGGGTGGCAGGCGCAGCCAGGCGTCCGATTCGGGGCCGTCGCGCTCGACCGTCGCGCCGGCGTTGCGGGCGATCTTCAGCATGGCGGTGTTTTCGCTCAGCGCATGGATGAACAACATCTGCACGCCGCGGTTGCGGGCATGCAACACCGCATGTTCGAACAGCCGCGCGCCGAAGCCGCGTCCGCGCGCCTTGCGCATCACCGAGACGCCGAATTCCGCCATCGTGCCGCGAGCCGGGTCCGCCGGCGTCGATGGATGGGCGAGGTGCGCCATGGCGATCAGTTCGAGACGGCGGTTGAAGATGCCGAAGACCTCGTCCTGATCGAAGTCGAGCATGTCGACGTACTTGCAGATCTGCGTGTCGGTGGCTGGGTAGCCGAACCGCAGGTAGCGATCACTCTCGTCGAGACTGATCAGATGGGCCGAGATGCGGTCACGGTGCCGCGGGCCGAGCGAACGGATCGGTACCCAGGCCCAGCGGGCTGCCGGGTCGTTGGCGACGGGTGCGCCGGCTGGTAGCCGGGATTCGTCGTGAAGGGCCATGTAAGGCCTCCTTGAAGCTCTAGGGTTAACCCTAGTCTATCCGATGCGCCTAGGGGCTGCAGCCCAAGGTACCTGGCAACTCCGGCCTGATGGCGCATTCGGGAGGGCAGTGTGCTGCTAGAATCGCGGGCTTTCCCGCAATCGGCCCTGTGGGAATGGCTTGCCAGCCGGCACGCAGTGTCGTCGAGAGTCCGCCGCGAACAGAAGCGGAGCCTCGCCGGACACGGCCCTTCGGGGCACCGGGTCTTTACCAGAAACTTCCACTGATCATGAAAACCTTCAGCGCCAAGCCGGCTGATGTGACGCATGAGTGGTTTGTGATTGACGCGACCGACAAGGTCCTCGGACGGGTGGCCAGTGAAGTCGCCCTCCGCCTGCGCGGCAAGCACAAGGCCATTTACACGCCTCACGTCGATACCGGCGATTTCATCGTCGTCGTCAACGCCGACAAGATCCGGGTGACCGGCAACAAGGCCAACGACAAGGTGTACTACCGCCACTCGGGCTTCCCGGGTGGTATCTACGGCACCAAGTTCAAGGACATGCAGGCCAAGCATCCCGGGCGCGCGCTCGAGAAGGCGGTCAAGGGCATGCTCCCCAAGGGCCCTCTCGGCTACGCGATGGTGAAGAAGCTGAAGGTGTATGCCGGTGCCACGCATCCGCACACCGCCCAGCAGCCCAAGGCGCTGGAAATCTAAGGAGCGGTGATGATCGGTAATTGGAACTACGGCACCGGCCGCCGCAAATCGTCGGTCGCTCGTGTCTTCATGAAGAAGGGCACCGGCCAGATCACGGTCAATGGTCGTCCGGTCGAGCAGTACTTCGGCCGCCAGACCTCGATCATGGTCGTCAAGCAGCCGCTGGTGCTGACCGCCAACGATGTCGCCTTCGACGTCAAGGTGAACGTGCACGGCGGCGGCGAGTCCGGCCAGGCCGGTGCGGTGCGTCATGGCATCACCCGCGCGCTGATTGACTACGACGCGGCGCTCAAGCCCGAACTGAGCCGTGCCGGCTTCGTGACGCGTGACGCGCGCGAAGTCGAGCGCAAGAAGGTCGGTCTGCACGGCGCCCGCCGCCGGAAGCAGTTCAGCAAGCGCTGAGGTCGCCTCCCGCACCGCACCTCGATCGAGGCCGCCGCTGTGCGGCCTCTTTCGTTTGCGGCGCCGACTTACCAACCGATACGAGCAGACGCCATGCGTTGGAAACTGTTTCGACGCCGACTCTCGGTCAGTGCGCCGCGCATGATCGTGCGCAGCCACCTGCCTTGGCCACTGCGCTGGGCGGTGGCCGCACTCGCACTCGGCTTCTCCGCCGCACTCGCAATGTGGGCCTTCGAGACCGGCAAGGGCCTTGCGGGCGTCGACAGCTCGGCGCGGGAGGAACTGGCGCGCCTGCGTGTGGAGGTCCTGCAGCTGCGCGAGGAGCGGGAGAAGGCCCTGTCGATCGCCAACACGGCCGACAGCTTGCTGAAGACGGAGCGCACGGCGCAGGAGCGCCTCGCCCAGCAGCTCAAGCAGTCCGAGGCTGAGAACCTGGCGCTCAAGAACGATCTCGGATTCTTCGAGCGCCTGCTGCCATCAGCGGCCGGCGAAGCCTCGCTGAGCATTCGCGGGCTGCAGGCCGAGGCCGTGGTTCCCGGGCAGTTGCGCTATCAGTTGCTGTTGATGCAACCCGGCAAGGCACGGGCCGAGTTCTCCGGCCGCTACGAGGTGACGCTGGCCGGCACGCTCGAAGGGAAGGCCTGGACTCAGGCCCAGCCCGGTGGCGCGCAGCCGCTGCAGGTGCGACAGTACCGGCGGATCGAGGGGGTGATCGACCACCCGCCGCAGGCAGTGGTCAAGACGGTGACAGTAAAGGTCACAGACGGTCGCGGCGCGGTTCTTGCGACTCACGCAGTCCAGATGTGAGCGTATGTGGCGCATCACGTCGCGAGCCCGGAGGGATTCACATGTTCGGAAAGCAGAAGCAACCACCGATTCGCACGCTGATCGGCGAGGGCACGGTCATCAGCGGTGAGCTTCGATTCGCTGATGGTCTGCGCATCGACGGCGAAGTCGTCGGTGACGTGATCTCCGACGGCGACGGTTACAGCATCCTGGTGATCAGCGAGAAGGCCCGTGTCACGGGCAAGGTGATTGCCGGCCACGTGATCATCAACGGGACGGTGGTTGGGCCCATCCACTCGAGCAGCCTGCTCGAACTGCAGCCGAAGGCGCAGATCACCGGTGACGTGCGTTACGAGGTGCTCGAGATGCACCAGGGCGCCACCATCGACGGCGAGCTCCGGCCATTGAAGGCCGACGAAAAACCATCCTTGAAGCTGGCTGCCGCCAATCTGTGACAATGGCCGCGACGGCAAGGTGCCGGAGGAGCAATCGATGAGCGCAGTGGCCGACAACATCCAGACCCAGAGCGCGGTGGACGAGCCGCCGGCGCCGATCATCTTCACCGACAGTGCCGCCGGCAAGGTCAAGGAACTTGTCGAGGAAGAAGGCAATCCCGACCTGAAGCTGCGCGTGTTCGTGCAGGGCGGCGGCTGTTCGGGCTTCCAGTACGGTTTCACCTTCGACGAGGTCGTCAACGATGACGACACGCAGATGTCGAAGAACGGCGTCACCTTGCTGATCGACGCGATGAGCCTGCAGTACCTGGTCGGCGCCGAGATCGACTACAAGGACGATCTGCAAGGCGCCCAGTTCGTGATCAAGAACCCGAACGCGACGACCACCTGCGGTTGCGGGTCGAGCTTCTCGGCCTGAGTCTTCGCGCTCTGATCCAGGGCCGCCTTCGGGCGGCTTTTGTCATTTCAGGCCGGGTACAGGCAACCCATCACACGGGCACCGCGTGCACCGGTGACCGAGGGCAGGTTGCCGGGCTCGCGGCGCACAAACGAGCGCGCGAGCCATGCGAAGGCGCAGGCTTCGACCTGATCGGGCGGCAGCCCGCGCGTGGCGCTCGAACGCACCTGCACACCAGGCAGCAGCCAGGCCAGGCGCCCCATCAGATGGGCGTTGAAGGCGCCGCCGCCGCAGACGAGCAGCTCGCCCGTCTGCGCTGCATGACGCCTCATTTCGCTTGCCGCGGCCCAGGCGGTCAACTCGGCCAGGGTGGCCTGCACGTCGGCCGCTGAGATGCCCCCCGTGGCCGCGAGGTGCAGATCCAGCCACTCGGCATGGAACAGGTCGCGGCCTGTGCTCTTCGGCGGGGTCAGTGCAAAGTAGGGCTCGGCCTGCATCGACGCAAGCAACGCCGGATGGAGGCAGCCGCTGGCGGCCCAGGCGCCACCAGCATCGAAGGATTCGTTGCGATGCCGGCGTACCCACAGATCCAGCAGTGCATTGCCGGGGCCGCAATCGAAGCCGAGCACCGAGCCATCGCTGCCCAGCAGCGTGAGGTTGGCCATGCCACCGAGGTTGAGCACCGCGAGCGCCTGACCCGGCCGGCCGAACGCCGCACGATGGAAGGCCGGGACCAGTGGTGCCCCCTGGCCACCAGCGGCGAGGTCGCGGCTGCGCAGGTCGGCGACCACATCGATGCCGCACAGCTCGGCCAGCAGCGACGGGTTGTTGAGCTGTACCGTGTAGCCGGTGCCGTCGAACTCCGCTGGCCGGTGGCGCACCGTCTGGCCAGGGGCGCCAATGGCCAGCACGTCTCGCGCGGCGCGTCGCGCCGTGGTGAGCAACTGCGTTGTCACGTCGGCGTAGCGCCTGGCGAGCGCGTTGCCGGCGAGCGCACAGCGATGCACTTCATCGGCGCCGCTGCTGTTCAATGCCAGCAGTTCGCCGGCGAGCGTCGGGTCGAACTCGAGGTGGCAATGCGCCAGCACGGT
>NZ_CALRZC010000090.1:0-29518 GCF_943372545.1 Variovorax sp. YR752
CGTCGCCGGTGGCGGAACCCCACTCGACCAGCACGCCGTCGACGCCGTCGAGCGAGGTGCCGGACATCAGGCCGATGTAGAGATCCGGCATGTCACCTGGCCGCACCGATACGGCGGCGGCGCCTTCACTCGGCGAGGTTGGCTGCGACCGTCAACGCCGCGTCGAGCTGGCTGCGCATTTGCGGCGCGACGCCGGCGAAGCGCTGCCTGCCCGTGGCGCTCAGTTCGATCGCCTCGGACGACTTGGCCATCGCCAGCGGGTTCTGCTGCGCGCCGTTGAGCTTGAACTCGAAGTGCAGGTGCGGGCCGGTGGCCCAGCCGGTCGCGCCGACGGCGCCGACACGTTCGCCCTGCTCGATGCGCTGACCCCTGCGCACGTCGATGCGGCTCAGGTGGGCGTAGAGCGTGGACTTGCCGTTGCCGTGCTCGACCTCGACCACGTTGCCGTAGCCGTTCTGCCGCCCGGCGAAGCTGACCGTGCCACGGGCGACCGATCGCACCGCCGTGCCGGTCGGAGCGCCATAGTCGACACCCTTGTGCGCACGCCACTGGTTGAGGATCGGATGCATGCGCATCGCGAATCCGGAGGTGACGCGCGAGAACTCCATCGGGCTGGCCAGGAACGTGCGGCGCTTGCTCTTGCCGTCGAGGTCGTAGAAGCCGGCGCGGCCGTCGTCGTCCTTGAACCAGACGGCGGAGTGCGACTGACCCTTGTTGATGAATTCGGCTGCCACCATGCGGCCGGCCGCGTTGTTCCAGGTGACCGCTTCGCCGTCGGCGGTGAGCGTCTCGTAGACGACGGAGAAGGTGTCGCCCTTGCGCAGTTCGCGGTGGAAGTCGATGTCGACCGAGAAGGCTTCGGCCATCTGGACGGCGACGCCATCGGGGATGCCGGATTCGTCGGTCGCCGCGAACAGCGAACTGCGGATCGTGCCGCTGCCCAGCCGCACGGTCGTGGCCAGCGGTGCGGTTTCGATGCGCGTGCTCAGTTGTCCGTCGATGCGGGTGACAGACAGGCGCTCGAAGTGGGTCGTGGCAAGGCTGCTGTCGGCCGGCGCGTAACGCGCCGTCAATTCGACCAGGCTGCCGCCCGTCGTGGCGGCGGCGCGCACGATCTTGCCGGCCCGGCCCTCGAAGAGCTTGCGCGCCTGCGCATCGCGGCGCAAGAAGGCGACGGCCTCGGCGTCGCTCACGCCCAGACGGGCGAGTAGCGACTCGGCGCTGTCACCGGCGCGCGTCGTTTCGGCGCGGTACAGGCTCAGCGTGTGGCCGGCCAGTGCTTCCAGCTGCGAAGGCACGTCCTCGGAGTTGACGATTTCCGTCACCATGCGACGCGGCAGGTCCGACGCATCGGGTGCTGTCTGAGCGATGCCGTAGGCGGCCGCGCCGAAACCGGCCAGCGCCAGCGCCACGACCGAAGCCAGCGTGCGCGGATGCGAGTGAACGAAGCGGTTGCCGCGCGCCAGCGTCGCCTCGGTGGCGCGTTCGAGTTGTCCCAACGATTTCAATTCAGTCTGTGCCGAACGCGGACGCTCGAGTCAATGCAGGTTGCAGGTGGGCGTCCACTAGAATCCGTGGCGCCTGCCGGAGCTTCAGCCGGCCGTTCGGGGTGTGAAATAACGCACGGCCAAGTATACCGAGCGCCTCCCGAGCTTCCGTTCGTAATACCCCCATCCCGCGCCCCATGTCCCAGCCCTCCGCGACGCCCTCTTTCCCGGTGACCGACCGCGTTCTGCAAGCGATGAAGGTGTCCCGGCGAGGTTGCGACGAACTGTTACCTGAAGCCGATTGGCTGGCCAAGCTTGCCCGGTCCGAAGCAACCGGCGTGCCACTGCGCATCAAACTGGGTCTGGACCCGACCGCGCCGGACATTCACGTCGGCCACACGGTGGTGCTCAACAAGATGCGCCAGCTGCAGGATCTCGGCCACCAGGTGATCTTCCTGATCGGTGACTTCACCTCGATGATCGGCGACCCGTCCGGCCGCAACACCACGCGGCCGCCGCTGACGCGCGAGCAGATCGAGGCCAACGCGCAGACCTACTACCGCCAGGCCAGCCTGGTGCTCGATCCGGACAGGACAGAGATCCGCTACAACTCCGAATGGAGCGACCCGCTGGGTGCGCGCGGCATGATCCAGCTCGCGGCGAAGTACACCGTCGCGCGCATGATGGAGCGCAACGACTTCGCCGAGCGCTTCAAGGCCGGCACGCCGATCAGCGTGCACGAATTCCTCTACCCGCTGATGCAGGGCTACGACTCGGTGGCGCTGAAGAGCGACCTCGAGCTCGGCGGCACCGATCAGAAGTTCAACCTGCTCGTGGGCCGTGCGCTTCAGGGCGAGTACGGCCAGGAGCCGCAGTGCATCCTGACCATGCCGCTGCTCGAGGGCCTGGACGGTGTCGAGAAGATGTCCAAGAGCAAGGGCAACTACATCGGCATCACCGAACCGGCGAACGACATGTTCGCCAAGCTGCTGTCGATCAGCGACACGCTGATGTGGAAGTACTTCACCTTGCTGAGCTTCCGCAGCGAGGCCGAAATCGCCGCGCTGAAGGCCGAGATCGACGGCGGGCGCAACCCGAAGGACGCCAAGGTGATGCTCGCCAAGGAGATCACCACGCGCTTCCACAGCGCGGCGGCGGCGGATGCGGCGGAGGCCGACTTCGCCAACCGCGCCCGCGGCGGCATCCCCGACGAGATCCCGGAAGTGTCGCTCGCGGGTGCACCGTTGGGCATCGGCGCGCTGCTCAAGCAGGCCAACCTCGCGCCCTCGAGCAGCGAGGCGATGCGCCTGGTCGATGGCGGCGGCGTGCGCATCGACGGCGCGGTGGTCAGCGACAAGGGCCTGAAGCTGGAGCGCGGCAGCTATGTCGTGCAGGTCGGCAAGCGCAAGTTCGCGCGCGTGACGCTGGCCTGATCGCAGCGCATGCAGGCGAAGACCCTGCTCAAGCTGTCGGTGGTGGCCGCGCTGGCCACCATCGCGATGAAGACCGGCGCGTGGTGGGTCACCGGCTCGGTGGGCCTGCTGTCCGACGCGATGGAGTCCTTCGTCAACCTCGCCTCGGCGCTGTTCGCCGTGCTGATGGTGACGATCGCCGAGCGCCCGGCCGATGACGACCACCCGTTCGGCCACACCAAGGCCGAGTACTTCTCCAGCGGCTTCGAGGGCCTGCTGATCGTCGGCGCGGCGGTGGCCATCATCTGGGCGGCGGCCGGGCGCTTCGCGAACCCGCAGCCGCTCGAGCAGCTCGGCTGGGGCATCGCGCTGTCGGTGGCCAGCTCGGCGATCAACGGGCTGCTCGCCTGGCGCATGCTGGTGGCTTCGCGCGTGCAGCGCTCGATTGCGCTCGAGGCCGATGCGAGGCACCTGTTCACCGACGTCTACACCTCCGCCGGCGTGGTGCTCGGCCTGCTGCTGGTGCCCGTGACCGGTTGGCTGTGGCTGGACCCGTTGCTGGCCATCGGCGTGGCGCTGAACATCCTGCGCGAAGGCGCCCACCTGGCATGGCGCTCGGTCGACGGCCTGATGGACAAGGCCGTCGAACCCGAGGTGCGCGGGCAGATCGACGAGACGCTGGCGCAGTTCGCCCACCACACCATCCGATTCGACCACATCGTCACGCGCCGTGCCGGTCAGCGGCGTTTCGTCGACGTGCACATGCACATGCCGGCCGGCTGGACGCTTGGCCGCGCCGCCGCGCTGCGCACGAGCGTGGAGCAGGCACTGATGAGCGCGGTGCCGGGGCTGCGCGCCTCGATTCAGCTGCTGCCGACCGACGTCGAGGCGCACTTCGACGACCCGAAGGACCTGGTGTGATCGCGCTGCTGCAGCGCGTCGCCTCGGCGCGCGTCGAGGTGGCGGGCCGTGTCACCGGCGCCATCGGCCCGGGCCTGCTGATGCTGGTCTGTGCCGAGCCGCAGGACACCGAGGCGATCGCCGACAAGCTCGTCGCCAAGGTGCTCAAGCTGCGCATCTTCCCGGACGAGGCCGGCAAGATGAACCGCAGCGTCGTGGACGCAGGTGGCGGCCTGCTGGTGGTCAGCCAGTTCACGCTCGCGGCCGACACGACCGGCGGCAACCGGCCAAGCTTCACCGGCGCGGCCGGCCCCGAACTCGGCCGGCGTCTCTACGAGCGCGTACTCGCCACCGCGCGCGCCGCGCATCCGCAGGTCGAGTGCGGCGAGTTCGGCGCCGACATGCAGGTGCATCTGGTCAACGACGGCCCGGTGACCATTCCGATCACGCTGCGCGGCTGAAAACGAAAAGGGCCACCTGAACGGTGGCCCCTTGCGTCGCAGCGGGGAACGCTCAGTCGGCGTACTGGCCGGCGGCCTTGATGGCCGGGCCCCACTTGGCGATCTCGGCGGCGACGAACTTCTTGTGCTCGGCCGGAGCGAGGCGGCCGTCGGTCACGACCACGGCGCCCAGCGCTTCCTGCTTCTTGATGAAGTCGGCGTCCTTGAGCGCCGTCTTCAGCGCCGCATTGACCTTGTCGACCACGGCGGCCGGCGTGCCCTTGGGCGCGTACATGCCGTGCCAGATGCTGACGTTGAAGCCCTTCAGGCCCTGGCTGTCCAGCGTCGGCAGCTTGGCCAGCGCCGGCGTCTTCAGCTGCGCCGTCGTGGTCACGGCGTAGGCCTTGACCTTGCCGCCCTCGATCTGGCTGGTCGTGTTGGTGGTCTGGTCGCACATGATGTCGACCTGGCCGCCGAGCAGGTCGGTCATGGCCGGGCCGGTACCCTTGTACGGCACGGTGGTCATGTCGATCTTCACGCTCTGCTGGAACAGCAGGCCGCACAGGTGCGAGGCTGCGCCCAGGCCGGCGTTGGCGAGGTTGATCTTGCCCTTGTTGGCCTCGAGCCACTTGACCAGTTCGGCGTAGTTGTTCGCCGGCAGCGTCGGGCGGCCGATCAGCGTCATCGGCACGTCGTTGACCAGGCCGAGGTACTCGAAGTCGGTCTCGACATTGAAGGGCAGCTTGCGGTACAGGCCCGGCGAAGTCGCCATGCCGATGTGGTGCAGCAGCAGCGTGTAGCCGTCCGGCGCTGCCTTGGCGACCTTGCCGGCACCCAGCGTGCCGCCGGCACCGCCGACGTTCTCGATGATCACCGTCTGCTTCAGCGCCGCGCCGAGCGCCACGCCGAGGTCACGCGCGACCTTGTCGGTCGGGCCGCCGGCCGCGAAGGGCACGACGATGGTGATCGGCTTGTCGGGGTACTCGGCAAGGGCCGCGGTGGCGGTCAGGGTGGCCAGTACGGCCGTCAGCAGGCGCTTCATGGTTTCGTCCTTTCGGGAGGGCGGAGATAAGACAGCGCGATTGTGGGCAGGCCCCGCGGCCCAAACATGGCGGAAACTACGTAAACCCCGGGTGAACCGGGGTGCGGGTGTTCCCGGTCAACCGAGATGGGCCGCCAGCACACGTGCCACGTGCAGTGCCTCGCGCCCGGCGCCGTCGGCGATCTGGTGCCGGCAACTCGCCCCGTCGGCGACGATCCAGGCCTCGCCCGCGGCGCGCACCGCCGGCAGCAGCGACAGCTCGGCCATCTGCAGCGACGCTGCATGGTGCTCGGCCTCGTAGCCGAAGCTGCCGGCCATGCCGCAGCAGGAGCTCTCGATCAGCTCGGGCTTCGCGCCGGGGATCAGCTTCAGCACCTCGAGCACCGGCTGCACCACGCCGAAGGCCTTCTGGTGGCAGTGGCCGTGGACCTTGATCGGCTTCGTGGCTGGCGACAGCGTCGGCGCGAATCGGCCCTCCGTCGCTTCGCGGGCGACGAACTCCTCGAAAGTCAGCGCCTGCGCCGACACGGTCGTTGCCGCGTCGTCCAGGCCCATCACCAGCGCCTCGTCGCGCAGCGTCAGCAGGCACGAGGGTTCGAGCCCGACGATCGCAATGCCGCGCTCGGCGAACGGTGCGAGCGCCGTCACCAGCGCACCGGCCTGCGCCTTCGCTCGATCGGCCATGCCCGTGGACAGGTAGGTGCGCCCGCAGCACAGCGGCGCGCCCTGCAGCCCGGGCACGTGCACCGCATAGCCGGCGGCCTGCAGCACGCGCACGGCATCGCGGGCGTTCTCGGTCTCGAAGTGGCCGTTGAAGGTGTCGACCCACAGCACCACGCTCTTCTCGGCAGCGAGTGCCTGGTCTGCGTCGACGAGGCCGAGCTGCGGCGCCACGCGGCGCACCGTGTCGCGCCGCCAGCGCGGCAGGCTGCGCGCAGCGGCAAACCCAACGGCACGTTCGGACCAGCGCGCCAGCGCCGGCACACGATCCCTCAGGTTGAACAGCCACGGCATCGCGCTCGCCCAGCGCGCGTAGCGGGGCAGGTGCGCGATCAGCCGGTCGCGCAGCGTGTGGCCGTGGCGGGCCTTGTAGGCCGCCGTAGCCTCGACCTTCATGCGCGCCATGTCCACGCCGGTCGGGCAGTCGCGTTTGCAGCCCTTGCAGCCGACGCACAGGTCGAGCGCGGCCTTCACCGCTTCGCCATCGAGCGACTCGCCGCCGAGCTGGCCCGACAGCGCCAGGCGCAGCGTGTTCGCACGGCCGCGGGTGAGGTGTTGCTCGTCGCGCGTGATGCGGTAGCTCGGGCACATGGTGCCGGCGTCGAACTTGCGGCAGTGGCCGTTGTTGTTGCACATCTCGACGGCCTTCGCGAGGCCGCCGGTGGGGTCGCCGCCCGTGCCCGGCGCGGTGGTGGTCTCGGTCGCCGGGTCGTTGCGCACATCCCAGGCCGACCAGTCGAGCACCGGCTTCAGCGGGATGGTCCTGTACGTCGGCGGGAAGCGGAACAGCCGCGCGTCGTCCATCTTCGGCGGATCGACGATCTTGCCGGGGTTGAAGAGCTTGCCCGGGTCGAGCTCCTGCTTGATGGCGCGGAAGGCGTCGTCGATCTTCGCGCCGAACTGCCAGCGGATCCACTCGCCGCGACACAGGCCGTCGCCGTGCTCGCCGCTGTAGGCACCCTTGTACTTGCGCACCAGCGCGGCGGCCTCATCGGCGATGGCGCGCATCTTGGCCGCGCCGTCGCGCCGCATGTCGAGGATGGGCCGCACGTGCAGCGTGCCCACCGAGGCATGGGCGTACCAGGTGCCGCGCGAGCCGTGTTTGCGGAACACCTCGGTCAGCGCGTCGGTGTACTCGGCCAGGTGCTCGAGCGGCACCGCGCAGTCCTCGATGAAGCTGACCGGCTTGCCGTCGCCCTTCAGGCTCATCATGATGTTCAGGCCGGCCTTGCGCACCTCCCACAGCGCCTTCTGTGGCGTCTCGTCAGGCATCTCGACGACGCTGCCGGGCAGGCCCAGGTCGCCCATCAGCTCGACCAGCGACTGCAACTGCTTGAGCAGCGTGCCGCGATCGTCGCCGCTGAACTCGACCAGCAGGATGGCGTCGGGCGACCTTCCCTCGACAGCGATCAGCGCCGCCTCGATCACCGGCCGGAACGCCGGGTTGGCGCGCGACAGCTCGATCATCGTGCGATCCACCAGCTCCACGGCGCTTGGGCCCAGCTTGACGATGTGCTGGGCCGAGTCCATCGCGGTGTGGAAGCTGGCGAAGTTGATCACGCCCAGCACCTTCGCCTTCGGCAGCGGCGCGAGCTGCAGCGTGAGACTGCGCGTCAGTGCCAGCGTGCCCTCGGCGCCGACCAGCAAGTGCGCCAGATTGACGCTGCCGTCGTTCGTGTACGGCCGCTCGCTGCGCGGCCTGAAGATGTCGAGGTTGTAGCCCGCGACGCGGCGCATCACCGTCGGCCAATGCTCGTCGATCTCCGGCGCCAGCGCCTCGGCCAGGCTGCGCACCACCGCCGCGATGTGGCGTTCCTTCGTGCCCAGCGTGGCCAGCGGGCCGAAGCTCACCTCGCTGCCGTCGGCCAGCCAGGCGTCGATGCGCTCGACGTTGTGCACCATGTTGCCGTAGGCGATGCTGCGGCTGCCGCAGGAGTTGTTGCCGGCCATGCCGCCGAGCGTGGCCTGCGCACTGGTCGACACGTCGACCGGGTACCACAGGCCGTGCTTCTTCAGCTCGACGTTGAGGTGGTCGAGCACCAGGCCGGGCTCGACCTCGGCACGCCGCGCATCGACGTCGACCGAGAGCACGCGCCGCAGGTGCTTGCTGAAGTCGATCACCAGCGCCGCGCCGGTGGTCTGGCCGCACTGCGAGGTGCCGCCGCCGCGCGGCAGCACCGGCGTACCCGTCTCACGGGCGACCTGCAACGCGATCGCGACATCGCGCTGGGTCTTGGGCACGAACACGCCGACCGGCATGATCTGGTAGATCGACGCGTCAGTGGCGTAGCGGCCGCGCGAGGCGGCATCGAACAGCACCTCGCCTTCGGTCTCCTTGGCGAGTCGACGTGCCAGTTCGGCGTTCATGCGCTGGCCTTTCCGCCCGGGTGCAACTGGCCGTTCTTCATCAGCTCGAGCACCGCGTCGCGCTTGTGCACCAGGTGTTCGATCAGCAGCGTTCGCAAGCCCGCGGCGTCACGCGCGGCGAGCAACTCGACCATGCGCTCGTGCTCCTTCACCGCGCGCTTCCACTTCGCCTCGTCGAAGTTGGAGCGAAAGCGCAGCGCCTGCAGCCGCGCATTGACGTTGCGCCAGGTCTGCGCCAAAACCGGGTTGCGCGCCGCCGCGTTGATCTGCGTGTGGATCTGCGCGTTCAGGCGGTAGTAGGTCGGCAGGTCGCGGCGCGTGAAGGCGGCCATCATCTCGTAGTGCAGCGCACGGATCTCGGCGAGTTCGCTCTCGGTGATGCGCTGCGCCGCCAGTTCGCCCGACTGGCCCTCGAGGCCGGCGATCACCTCGAAGGTGTCGGCCACGTCCTGCTCGGACATCTGTGCCACCACCGCGCCGCGGTTCGGCAGCAACTCGACCAGTCCCTCGGCGGCGAGCATCTTGATGGCCTCGCGCAGCGGCGTGCGCGAGACGTTCAGCAACTCGGCGAGCTCGCGCTCGTTGAGCTTGGCGCCTGGCGCAAGCTGGCCTTCGACGATGCGCTGGCGCAGCCGCACGGCGACTTCCTGGTGGAGCACCTGGCGGGGGATGGAGATGATCTCGGCCATGCTTGGTATGCAGTTCTGAGCGGTGTGTTGGCCCTGATTCTAGGGCAGCTTCGCTTGACAAATGAATTTTGTATGCAAAACTGAAGACTTCTAGGAGCGCTTCATGATCCCCCTCGACCAGCATCCCAGCGGCCGCCACTTCCTGCAGATCCCGGGGCCGAGCCCGGTGCCCGACCGCATCCTGCGCGCGATGAGCCTGCCCACCATCGACCACCGCGGCCCGGAGTTCGCCGGCCTCGGCCTGAAGGTGATCGCCGGCATGCAGCAGATCTTCCGCACCAAGCACCCGGTGGCGATCTACCCGGCCTCGGGCACCGGCGCCTGGGAGGCCGCGCTGGTCAACACGCTGAGCCCCGGTGACGCGGTGCTGATGTTCGAGACCGGCCACTTCGCCACGCTCTGGAAGAAGCTCGCCGAGCGGCTCGGCCTGAAGCCCGAGTTCCTCGCCGTGCCCGGCACCGATGCGGCCACCGGGCTGCCGTGGAGCTGGCGCCGCGGTGTGCAGGCCGATCTGATCGAGCAGCGCCTGCGTGCCGACAGCGGCCATGCCATCAAGGCAGTCTGCGTCGTCCACAACGAAACCTCCACCGGCGTGACCAGCGACATCGCCGCCGTGCGCCGCGCCATCGATGCCGCCGGCCACCCGGCGCTGCTGCTGGTCGATTCGATCTCGGGCCTGGCCTGCGCCGACTACCGCCACGACGACTGGGGCGTCGACGTCACCATCAGCGGCTCGCAGAAGGGGCTGATGCTGCCGCCGGGCATCAGCTTCAACGCACTGTCACCGAAGGCACTCGAGGCCAGCAAGACGGCGAAGCTGCCGCGCAGCTTCTGGGCCTGGGACGAGATCGTCGAGATGAACAAGACGGGCTACTGGCCCTACACGCCGAACACCAACCTGCTCTACGGCCTCTCCGAGGCGCTGGACATGATCCTGGAACAGGGTCTCGACGCCGTGTTCGCGCGCCACCAGCGCTGGGCCGAGGGGGTGCGCGGCGCGGTGCGCGCCTGGGGCCTGCCGATCCAGTGCGCCGACGCCGCGGTCTACTCGCCGGTGCTGACCGGCGTGATCACGCCGCAGGGTGTCGACGCCGATGCGCTGCGCAAGCTGATCCACGAGCGCTTCGACCTGTCTCTCGGCACCGGCCTGAGCAAGGTCAAGGGCCGCATGTTCCGCATCGGCCACCTCGGCGACTGCAACGACCTGACGCTGATGGCCGCGCTGTCCGGCGTCGAGATGGGCTTCAAGCTGGCTGGCGTGCCGCTGGCCGGCAGCGGCGTGCTGGCCGCGATGGAGTTCTTCGCCGCCCACTCGCTGCAAGCGCCGATGCGCGTCGCCGCCTGAACGATTCCGCCCAAACAACGACTGGAGACAAGACCATGCAACGCCGTTCGATCCTGAGAGCCACCGCCGGTGTGGCCGCCACCCTGGCCGTGCCGCGTGTCTTCGCGCAGGCCTGGCCGAGCGGCCCGATCCGCATCGTCGTCGGCTTCCCGCCGGGTGGCGGCACCGATGCGCTGGCCCGCGTGGTCGCCACCAAGCTGACGCAACTGTGGAACCAGCAGGTCATCGTCGAGACCAAGGCGGGCGTTGCCGGTGTGCTCGCCGCCGACTACGTCGCGCAGCAGCCCAGCGACGGCACCACGCTGATGATGGCGCACATCAACAGCCATGCGCTGGCGCCCAGCCTGCAGCCCAAGCTGAACTACAGCGTCGAGCGCGACTTCGTGCCCATCGTGCTGGTGGGCGTCACGCCCAACCTGCTGATCGCCAACCCGAAGGAGGAGGCGAAGACGGTGAAGGACATCGTCGCGCTGTGCAAGGCCAGGCCAGGGCAGGTGAGCTTCGGCTCGGCGGGCAACGGCTCGGCGCAGCACCTCGCGCTGGAGTCGTTCAAGCTGCAGGCCAAGGTCGACGCGATCCACGTGCCCTACAAGGGCAGCGGGCCGCTGCTCACCGACCTGATGGGCGGGCAGATCCAGTACAGCTTCGAGACCATGACCGCCGCTACGCCGCACGTGAAGAGCGGCAAGGTGCTGGCGATCGCGCAGACACGCACCAAGCGCGCCAAGGGCCACCCGGGCGTGCCGACGATGGAGGAGCAGGGCTTCCCCGGCTTCGAGGCGACCACCTGGTACGGCCTGGTCGGCCCGGGCAAGCTGCCGGCACCGATCGCGCAGAAGATGAACGAGGACGTCAACAAGGTCCTTGCTATGCCCGATGTGCAGGAGAAGCTCGAGACCTACGGCGCCGAGGACGGCGGCGGCACGAGCGAGAAGTTCGCTGCCTTCATTCGTTCCGAGATGGCGAAATGGGCCAAGGTGGTGAAGGACGGAAACATCAGGATCGAGAGCTGAGCGCGGCACCTCGCGGGCTGCTCGCGGCCCAGAGCGGAAGTTCGACGTCTGCTTTGCGGTTGTCGGTTGGCGCGGCAAAGGCGCGTGCGGACAGGCTTACGCGCTTCGCTTCGGCGGTCGCCCCTGCGGGCCGACTCCCTTGCGCTGCTCGTTCTTGCAGCAGGCCGCCCAACTCGCTGCGCTCACTTCATTCGCTACGCTCAAACAGACGGCGGCAAGTCAGTTCACGAAGCGCGCTGCCGCGCGCCTGCCGCAAGCCCTGCGCTGCTCAGCGCCTCAGAGGCGCGCTCCAGCCTGTCCGCACGCGCCTTTGCTGAACCAGCGGTGGCATGCCGGTCGCAGGGCCCCAGTGGCGGACTTCGCGGCAGGCGCTGCCCGCTGGGGGCGATTTGGGCGGCGACGAGAAGCGCAGCGCCGGGGTCGGCGCGCGTCAGCGCGCTTCGTGATCTGACTTGCCGCGGTTGTCTGAACGCAGCGACCGCAGGTCGCGAAGTGAGTTCTGCGGCACGACCCCGGCGCGAGCATCGCAGTGCAGTCGGCCTGCAAGGCCGACCGCCGCCGCATGAGCCACCGGCGGGCAGCGTCTGCCGCGATGCTCATCGAAGGCACGAAAGCAGACATACACAGACTTCAACTCAGGGCCGCGAACGGACGCCGCGGACAGGTCCTTCGTCGACCTTCGAACGCAGTTGCGCGCGAGCAGCGCCTGGAAGCGTCGCGCTACTGCACGAAGCCAATCGCGCCGCGCTTGTGCCCAGGCTCGGGCAGGTCGCGCGGCAGGATGTGGTCGCGCTTGTCGAGCTTGGCGTTGCCGAAAGCGGTCATCCAGGCGCGGCGCATTTCGCGCGGGGCCATCTCGGCCAGCCGGTCCAGCACCTCGGTGCGCGGCTCGGCCTCGAAGCGCGAGCCCCAGTCGTGCTCGGCACGGATGCCGGCATACAGCTTGAAGGCGATGCGCCGCGCGGCCTCGAAATCCGGCGCCTGCACCTCGTAGACGTTCATGCGGTTGAGGATCGGGTCGGGGATGCTGCGTGCGTCGTTGGCGGTCGCCACCCAGATCAGCTGGCTGGCGTCGATCGGCACTTCGGCGAACTCGTCGGTGAAGGTCTGGGCGGTGTCGTGTTCGAGCAGGCTGTACAGCGCGCCCAGCGGGTCGTAGGCGTGCTCGCCACCGGCCTTGTCGATCTCGTCGACCACCATCACCGGGTTGGCGTACTGGCCGTCGACCAGCGTCTCGAACACCTTGCCGGGGCGCGCGCCCTTCCACTGGCTGGAGGCGCCGGAGAGCACCCAGCCGGCGGTCATCGAGCTCATCGAGATGAAGCCCATGCCGGTGCCGAGCAGGTGGGACAGCGCGCGCGCGAAGTGCGTCTTGCCCACGCCCGGCGGCCCGAGCAGCAGCAGAGGCGTGATCTCGAGCGCGTCGCGGCTGTCCTCGCACAGTGCCAGTTGACGCTTGACGTCATCGAGCACCTCGGCGAAGTTGGGCAGGTCGTCGTAGAGGTGGTCCATCACCGGCAGGCCGGAGGGCTTGACCTGGAAACGTTCCGGGCCTTTCTCGATCATGCGTTCGTAGGTGGAGCGCAGGCCCTCGTGCTCCTTGGGCGGCAGCTTGTCGAGCCGGCGCTCGACGTCACCCACGCGGTACACACTGCGCATGTGCGCGATCGGCAGGCCGCTGCGAGGGATGCCATTGCGCGGCAGCGTGACCAGATCATTCGATGAACTCATCGACCGATACCTCCGGAACCACGATGACTCGATGCCATTGAAGCAGGACCATACTGCGTCGAGACATCGAACAAAACCCCAATCACCCGGCAGTTGCTTGCATGACCCGTGCCAGCATCGCCGCCAGTTGCGCCTGCTCGACCGGCTTGGTGAGGAAATCGTCCATGCCCGCGTCGCGGCAGGCCGCGCGGGCATCCTCGTCGCTCGCGGCGGTCATTGCCACCACCGGAATGCGTGGACCGGCCCGCTGCGCCTCGATCTCGCGCCAGCGCCGCGTGCAGGACAGGCCGTCGAGCACCGGCATCTGGCAGTCCATCAGCACCAGGTCGAACTCGTTCTCCGCCAGGCGCTGCAGCGCCTGCTCGCCATCACCGGCGAGCATGACTTGCGCACCCAGGCGTTCGAGCAGGGCCTGGGCGACAAGCTGGTTGACCAGGTTGTCTTCCACCAGCAGCACGCGCAGCGTGCGAGTGCCATCCCCTGCCAGCGGCGGGTCGAGTTCCATGCGCGCACTGTCCGGCGGCACCGGTTCGAGGGCGCGTTGCAGCGCCTCGAGCACCCGCAGCGGTTGCGCCGGCCGGTAAAGCGGAACGAGCTCGCGCGGCAGCTTGCGCGCATCGGCGGCCAGCGAGACGAGCAGCACGCCGCGTTCGCCGCCCGTGGCGAGGCGGTCGGCCCAGTCGGCCACCGACAGATCGGCCGCCTCCAGCGAGCGGTCGTCGCACAGCATCACGCGGCGCATGCCGGCGGCCGGCGTCGGCTCGACCGGCGGCAGCGCGGCGAGTCGCGCGCAGCGGCCGCCGTGGCGCTGCACCAGTTCGGCCAGATCCTCACCCCGGCTGCGGCTGGCGCTGATCACGCGCACCTCGACGCCGGCCAGCACCGCCGCCGGTGGTGTCGCCTCGGTGGTGTCGTGCAAGGGCAGCATCAGCATGAAGGTCGAGCCCTGGCCGGCCAGGCTCTGCACCTCGATGCGGCCGCCGAGCAGCTCGGCCAGTTCGCGGGCGATCGCCAGGCCCAGGCCGCTGCCGCCGAAGCGCCGCGTGGTCGACAGGTCGGCCTGCGAGAAGGCCTCGAACAGCCCGGCGACCTGCGCCTCGTCCATGCCGATGCCGCTGTCGCGCACCGACACGCGCACCCATCGCGAGCCGTCGTCGCCGCGCTCCGGCGCGGCGAACACGCGCACTTCGCCGGCGGCGGTGAACTTCACCGCATTGCCGACCAGGTTGTGCAGGATCTGGCGCAGCCGCGCGGCGTCGCCGGTGGTGGTCTGAGGCAGGTCGGCGGTGCAGTGCGACAGCAGGTCCACGCCCTTCGCATCGGCCTGCGCCGAGAACACCTCGGCGGCATCGTGGATGGCGTCGTGCAGGTCGAAGGGGGCGTGTTCGACACGCATGCGCCCGGCCTCGAGCTTGGAGAAGTCGAGCACGTCGTTGACCAGCGCCAGCAGCGCCGACGAACTGCGCCGCAGCACGCCCAGTACCTGGCGCTGCCCTTCGTCCAGCCGCGTGCCGCGCAGCAGCTCGGCGGCACCGACGATGCCGTGCAGCGGCGTGCGGATCTCGTGGCTCATGTTGGCGAGGAAGCGGGTCTTGATCCGCGCGGCCTCCTCGGCGCTCAGGCGGGCCTCGTCGAGTTGCGCCAGCAGCGAGCGCCGCCAGCGGCTGCCCATCAGCAGCACCAGGGCGTTGACCACCATCGCGCCGACGATGGCGATGTCGCGCCGCACCACGCCGAGCAGCTCCGGATCGACCGCGGCAATGCCCAGCGCCGCAGCGATCGTCGTGACGAACACCGCCTCGGCGACGATCAGCACTGTCATCACCACGCCGTCGATCAGCGCACCGCCCTGCAGCAGCAGCAGCGGCAGCGTGCTCAGCCACCAGATCGCCGGCCCCATCGTGCTGCCCTGGCGCAGCAGCCCGCCCGACAGGCCGATGAAGGTCGTCCAGGCGAGCAGCCGGATGCCCAGCGTCGCGCAGCGGCGGCGGCGCGCGTGGCGCCACGCGGCGCAGGTGCCGCCGACCACCAGGGCCGACAGCGCCGCCTCCGGCCACAACCGCTGCCACAGGTTGACGATCAGGAAGACGCCGGAGGCCGCGAGGATCAGGCCGGCCATCAGGTTGAGCAGCCGCCGCGCGAGTTCCTGCTCGAGCGCGCTGGCCGAGTTGACCGCGGCAGCCGGGCCGGCGTCGCCGGTCGCAGCGGACGCCGGACCCGACGGGTTCATTTGACCCAGGTGTTGAGCTGGATGATCGGCAGCAGCACCGCCAGCACGATCAGCATCACCACGCCGCCCATCGCGACGATCAGCAGCGGTTCGAGGATGGTGGCCATCTGCATCGCCCGGCGTTGCACCTCGGCGCCGAGCTGGCGCGCGGCACGGTCGAGCATCAGCGGCAACTGGCCGGTCTGCTCGCCCAGGCGGGAGAACATCGCCAGCAGGCCGGGGAAGCGCTTCTTGCCGGCCAGCGCGGAGGCCAGCGGCGCGCCTTCGCGCACCTGCACCAGCGCATCCATCGCGTCGGCGCGCATCGCGCGGTTGGAGAGTGTCTCGGCCGCCGCCTGCAGCGCCTTCAGGATCGGCACGCCGGCGCCGGCGAGCATCGCCAGCGTGCCGGCGAAGCGCGCCGCGTTGTAGCCGCGCGAGAGCCGGCCGATCAGCGGCAGGGTCAGCCAGGCAGCGTCGAAACGTTCGCGGAAGGCCTCGTTGCGCAGCATGAACAGCAGCGTGCCGATGCCGCCGGCGATGCCGATGATCAGCAGCCAGCCCCAGCTGCGCAGGAAGCCGCTGATGGCCAGCATCGCGACCGTGAGCGCTGGCAGCGCGCGCTTGGAGGTGGTGAACACCGAGGCCACCTGCGGCACCACGTAGGTGACGAGGAAGACGACGATGACCACCGCGATCAGCGAGACGATGGCCGGGTAGAGCGTTGCGCCGATCAGCTTGGCGCGCAGCGCCTGGCGTTCTTCCAGGTCGTCGGCCAGGCGCTCGAGCACCGGCCCGAGTGCACCGCTGGCCTCGCCGGCGGCAACCACGCCGCGGTAGACGTCGTCGAACTCGCGCGGCAGCGTGGACAGGGCGCGCGCGAAGGCCGAGCCGGAGTTGACCTCGCTGCGCAGGTGGGCGACGAGTTCACGCTGGCGGTTGTCCTCGGCCTCGTCGGCCAGCGCGGTCAGTGCGCGCTCGAGCGGCAGCCCGGAGCCGACCAGGCCGGCGAGCTGGCGTGTCCACACCGTCAGGCTGGTGCTGCTGAAGACCTTGCGCTTCAGGCTCAGGCCGCCGGCGGCGCTGGTGTCGGCCGCGACCTGCTTGACGTCCAGCGGCACCAGCGCCTGCGCACGCAGCTGCGCGCGCGCCGACTTGGCGTTGTCGGCCTCCAGCAGGCCGGAGGTGGCCTTGCCGGCGGCGTCGAGGGCTTCGAACTTGTAGGCTGGCACGAAGCTACTCGCGCGTGACGCGCATGACCTCTTCGGCCGAGGTGATGCCCTCGTTCACCAGCCGTTCGCCATCCTCGCGCATCGAGCGCAGGCCGGCTTCCTCGGCGGCGACGAACAGCTGGCTCTCGGCCGCGCGGCTGTGGATCAGTGCGCGCACGCGGTCGTCGGCGACCATCAGCTCGTACACGCCGGTGCGGCCCTTGTAGCCGCTCATGCCGCATTCCTTGCAGCCCACCGGGTGGTAGCGGCCACGTTCGTCGGCGCGCTTGCAGTGCGGGCAGAGCTTGCGCACCAGGCGCTGCGCCAGCACGCCGAGCAGCGAGCTCGACAGCAGGAAGGGCTCGACGCCCATGTCGGTCAGGCGGGTCACCGCGCTCGGCGCATCGTTGGTGTGCAGCGTGGCCAGCACCAGGTGGCCGGTCAGCGAGGCCTGGATGGCGATCTGCGCCGTCTCGAAGTCGCGGATCTCGCCGATCATGATGACGTCCGGGTCCTGGCGCAGGATGGCGCGCAGCGCCTTCGCGAAGGTCAGGTCGATCTTCGGGTTGACCTGCGTCTGGCCGATGCCGGCGAGCTCGTACTCGACCGGGTCCTCCACGGTCAGCACGTTGGTCGTCTGCGTGTCGACGCGGCCGAGCGAGGCGTACAGCGTGGTCGTCTTGCCCGAGCCGGTCGGGCCGGTGACCAGCACGATGCCGTGCGGCTGCTGGATCAGGCGGTCGAACTTGGTCAGCACGTCGCCGTCCATGCCCAGCGACTCGAGCGAGAACTTGGCCTCGCCCTTGTCGAGCAGGCGCAGCACGGCGCGCTCGCCGTGCGCCGAGGGCAGGGTGGACACGCGCACGTCGACCGCGCGGCCGCCGATGCGCAGCGAGATGCGCCCGTCCTGCGGCAGGCGCTTCTCGGCGATGTCGAGCTCGGCCATGATCTTCAGCCGCGAGATCAGCGCGGCATGCAGCGCCCGGTTCGGCTGCACCACCTCGCGCAGCGTGCCGTCGACGCGGAAGCGCACCGCCGAGCTGCGCTCGTACGGCTCGATGTGGATGTCGCTGGCGCCGTCCTTCGCGGCCTGCGTCAGCAGCGCGTTGAGCATGCGGATGATCGGCGCGTCATTGGCGGCCTCGAGCAGGTCTTCCACCGCCGGCAGGTCCTGCATCATGCGCGACAGGTCGACCTCGCTCTCGACCTCGCCGATCACTGCCGCCGCGCTCGACTCGCCACCGGCATAGGCCGCGGCGATGCGGCTGTTCAGCGACGGCGCCGCCTCGCGTTCGAGCGCGTCGACGTCGTACAGCCGCAGCACCTCCGACAGCGCCGGCAGCGGCACCGACTCGGGCGCCCACAGCACCAGGCGCTCGCCGTCGTCTTCGAGCAGCAGCGTGTTGGCCTTCGCGAAGGCGTAGGGCAGGGGGTGGCGCGCGCCCATGGCTGTCGTCCTAGTTCGACGCGGCCGACGCCGGCGCCGAAGCCGCGGACGCGGGTGCCGATGCGGGCTGCGGCGCCGGCGGCAGCACCGGTGCGTCTTTCAGCGGCAGCAGCGGGTTGGGCACCGGCTGCTGGCCCTCCTGGCGGGCGCGGATCAGGTCGTAGCGGTCCAGCGACAGCTTCGAGGCGGCGTCGCCGTCGCGCATGATCGTCGGCTTCAGGAACACCATCAGGTTGCTGCGGTTCTTCTCGCGCTTCTCGCTGCGGAACAGCGCGCCGAGGAAGGGGATGTCGCCGAGCAGCGGCACCTGCGCCTTGGTGTCGGTGTAGGTCTCGCTGATCAGGCCGCCGAGCACCAGGATGGCGCCGTCGTCGACCACCACGGTCGACTCGATCGAGCGCTTGGTCGTCGACGGGCCGGCGTTGCTGGTGCCGGCGGCGGTGGTCGCCTTCACGGCCGACTGCTCCTGGTAGATCGTCATGCGCACCGTGCCGCCCTCGCCGATCTGCGGCTTGATGCGCAGCGTGATGCCGACGTCCTTGCGCTCGATGGTCTGGAACGGGCTGGTCGTCGCCGTGCCGGTGTTGGTGAACTGGCCGGTGATGAAGGGCACGTTCTCGCCGACGACGATCTTCGCCTCCTCGTTGTCCAGCGTGATCAGGTTCGGGGTCGAGACGATGTTGGTGTTGGCCTGCGTCTGCAGCGCGCGGGCCAGCGCGGCCAGCGCGTAGGTGCCGCCGTAGTTCTTGATCAGCGCGATGTTGACGCCTTCGCCGGGCAGCGTGGTGCCCGAGCCGGCGGCGGTCTGCGACAGCGCGATGATGCTCGGCCCGCCGATGGCCAGGTTGGTGCCGGCCGCCAGGCCGTACTTGTCGCCGCTGTTGCCCAGCAGGCCCTGCCACTGCAGGCCGAAGTCGGCGGCGTTGTCGCCTGACACCTCGACGATCATGCTCTCGATGTAGACCTGCGCGCGGCGCGAGTCGAGCTGCTCGATCATCGCGCGCACCTGGCGGTACAGCGGCTCGGCTGCGGTGATGATCAGCGAGTTGGTCGACGGATCGGCCTGGATGAAGCCGCCGGTGGACGGCCCGGCGCTGGCGCCGACCGGCGTGGTGGCCTGCGGCGAGGCACCGCCGGCGGTGACCGCCGGTTGTGTGGTCGGCGAGGCGGTCAGCGGCGAACTGGGGCTGGTCGAGCCACCACCGCCGCCCGAGCCGCCGGCAAAGGCGGCGCGCAGCACCTGCGCGAGCTTGGTCGCATCGGCATTGCGCAGGTGCACGACCCAGATGTTGCCGGCTGCGGCCGAGCCCTGCGGTGGCTGGTCGAGCCGCTCGACCAGCGAGCGGATGCTGGCCATGCGCGCCGGGCTGCCGGCCTTCACCAGCAGGCTGTTGTTGCGCGAGTCGGCGATCACCGAACTGCTGGCGCCGCCGGCGGCCGGTGCGCCGGGCACCACGGCCGTGCCGCCGCCGGCATCGGCCAGCCGCTGCACGATCGGCGCGAGGTCGGCCGCCACGGCGTGGCGCAGTGCAATCACCTCGACCTCGCCGGCCGCCGGTGTGTCCATCGCCGCGATGATCTTGGCGATGCGCTGCAGGTTGTCGGCGTAGTCGGTGATGACCAGCGAGTTGTTGCCCGGGTTCGCGTTGATCGTGTTGTTCGGGCTGATCAGCGGGCGCAGCACCGGGACCAGGTTGTTGGCGTTCTCGTGGTTGAGCTTGAACACCTGGGTGAGGATCTGGTCGCCGCGGCGGCCGGTCTCGCCCACCACCACGGTGCCGGTCTGCAGCTTGGCATCGGCCTCGGGCACGACCTTGAACAGCCCGCCGACTTCGACCACCGTGAAGCCCAGGCCGCGCAGCGCGGCGAGGAAGTTCAGATAGGCCTCGCGCGGCGTGATCGGCTGCTCGCTGAACAGCGTGATCTGGCCCTTCACGCGCGGGTCGACGACGAACTGCTGCTTGAGGATCGCACCCATCGCACGCGAGACGGCGTCGATGTCGGCATTGACGAAGTTCAGCGTCACCGGCTCGCCGCCGGCGAAGCGGCCCTTGGCCTGCGGCGGTGTCTTGGCGGCCGGCGTGGTCTGGGCGAACGCCCCGGGCGGCGGCACGAGGGCAGCGCCGAGCATCGCCACGGCCAGCGTGGCCGGCCAGCGGCGCGAGGAGAGGCCCGAGGGCTGGGAAAGCTTCATGGTCATCCGATCGAAATGACGGACCGGGCGCCATCGCGCCGCCCGATGATGTTCAGCAGGTTGGTCAGCGGCGCTTCCTGGCCGGGCGCTGCCTGCGCCTCGCCGCGGAAGCGCAGGCCGGTCGGCCCCAGGCTGCCGTTGCCCGACAGCTGCAGCGCGCCCTGCTGCGTCGACAGCATCAGCTGCGAGGCGCCGTTGCCGGAGGGGTCGGCCGCCACGGTGAAGCGATAGCTGCCCAGCGTGTCCAGCGTCGACAGGCGCGAGGAGACCTCGAGCAGGTCGATGTCGGCGCGGCCGGCGAGGCGCCAGCGCCCCTGCACCGACTCGACGCTGAGCCCGGGTGAGGACAGGCGCAGGCTGCCGCCCATCTGCATGGTGTTCCACGGCGTGCCCAGGCCGCCCAGCCAGGCGCTCGGCCACTGGCCGATCCAGTCGGGGTTGGCGCCCAGCGCGATCGACACGCGCCCCAGGCCCGGCCGCACGACGATCGAGGCGGGGCCGTTCAGGCAGCAGGCGTGGCGCGCGCGCAGTTCGAGGCCGAGGCCCTTGAGCCCGACGGTCCAGTCGAGCCGGCCGGGCAGGGCACTGGCGTCGCGGCTGCCCGGGCCGCCGGTCAGCACGACCACCGCACTGCCCGACCAGACCGTGCCGCGCGCGTCGGCCAGCAGCAGATGTTCGTTGGTCGCGGAGGCGATCGCGCGGGCCAGCCAGGCCGCGGGCGCGAACACGATCACGCCGACCAGCACGCCGACGACGATGCCGAACACCGCCCAGCGCGTGGTGGCCCCACGCGACTTGTCCCAGGCGATCTCTGCGTAGGTCGACTCGCCCCAGCCGGTGGCCGAGGCGGTGTTGGCCCACGGGCGGGCCTTGCGGCGGCGGATCATGGCGCGGCTCCGCTGCTCAGCGAGACGACCAGCGTGCCAGTGAAACCCTGAGGCCCGCGGCTGAGCTGCGCCTCGACCGGCCGCACGCGCGCCGCGCTGCGCGCTTCCAGCAGCCAGCCGCGCAGCGCCTCGGGCGACACGCCGTTGAGCGTCAGCGAGGCACGCTCGCCCTGCATCGACAGGCGGCCCTTGTCGCCGAGGCGGTCGGTGGCCGACTTCAGCGCCGCTGCGGCCTGCACCTGCGTCACCGCAGCCACGCCGCGCAGCCCCTGGCTCTCGGCGGCCAGGCGCTGCATCTGCTGAAGCTGCGCGTCGAGCGTGTCGAGCTGCGCCGGCGTGTCGCGCAGCGTGCGCCAGGCCGGCTGCACGAACAGCAGCCAGACGATGAAGGTGCCGAGCACCGCGGCGGCGGCGCCCAGCGCGAGGCGCTCGCGCGGTGCGCGGCTGCGCCAGTAGGCCCGCGCACGTTCGCGCGACTGCGCCAGGTTGGCCGGCAGAGCCATCGCCTTCTCGTTCATGATCGCGCTCCGGCGCGTGCCCGCGACAGCACGATCTGCGTGCCGTTGGCGTCGACCTGCCAGCCGGCCGGCTGCAGCAGGCTCTTGAATTGCGCGATCTGCTGCTCGCTCCAGCCGGCGGCGGCCAGCGTCAGGCGGCCCGGTTCGTAGCGCAGCGTTTCCACCGGCGGCCGATCAGGCGGCCAGGCCGAGGCGGCGGCCATCAGCATCGGCTCGAAGTCGGTATCGCCAGCCTTGCCGGCCACGGCGCGCAGTGCCTGCACCTCGCGCTGCATCACGGCGGCGGCGTCGCGCTGCAGGTCGAGGTCGCTGACGCGCGGGAAGGCGGCGCGCACGGCGCTGCGGATCGCCTGCTGGCGCGCCTCGACGGTACTGCGCTGGTGCCAGGCCCACAGGTTCAGCCCGACGATCTGCGCCACCACCAGCGCCGCCAGACCCCAGCGCACCGGTCGCCACTGCGGGCTGGTGAACTTGCGCAGGCCGTCGCGCAGCGCGCGCGCGCCGCGGGTGCGCTGCGCGAGGTCGAACTGCCGCAGATCCCACAGGCTGCGCGCCGCCTGCAGCGCACGCTCGGGCCGCGACATCACGTTGACCGGCATGCCCAGCCACTGTTCGGCCGAACTGGCCGCGCCCGGCGTCGCGCTCCAGCGCGTGCCTGCCGGGGCCGGCCGCGGGATCAAGGCGCGCGACAACCCGCCGTGCAGCCGGATGCTGGCCACGCCGTCGGCATGGGCCCAGTGCAGCAGCACGCCTTGCTCGGGGCCGTTGAGGCTGACGCGCGTCTCGGCGAAGTGGCCGCTGGGCGGATCGTCCGGCCAGGACGAAGGCACGATGCGGTCGACGAACACGTTGGCCTTCTCGAGCGCGGCGAGTTCGGCGCGCAGCCAGTGGCGGTCGACCGCGGCCACCCAGGTCGGCTGGCCGGCGGTGGCGCCGGGCGCGACGGCCAGGTGCACGTCGTCCGGGTCGGTGAGCAGCGATTCCTCGAGCACGCCGACCAGCGCGGCGCGCAGCCTCGCGGCCGGCGCCTTGGGCAGCGTGATGCGGTGCCAGCTGACGTCGGTGTCGGCGAGCATCGCGATGACGGTGACGGCCTTGGGCAGCAGCGCGGCCGCGGCCTCGCCCTGGCCGCTCATGACCAGCGCATCGGGGCTGCTCACGTAGGCGTACTCGGTCGCCAGCCCGGAGGCGGCGCTCTCCGGCGCAAGTCCGCCGCGTGCGTTCAGGCGCTGGCGTTCGGGAATCTGGACGACGAGGATGGACATGGATTGCGCATCAGGGGGCTGCCGGCATTGTAGGGTCGGCCCCCCTACAAACCTTCACAAATCAACGACTTAGGACACCGTGTTGTAGCGCCGTGGTGGGTCGATGCGCCATCGGGCCCGACCCGCGTCACGAGCCCGGGCCCTCCAGCGTGGAAACCTGCTCGCGGCGCACCACCAGCATGTCCAGGCCGCGGCGCTCGACCAGCGAGCGCTGCTCGAGCGAGTTGTTCTCCAGACGCAGCCGGCCGCGCACCTCGAAATAGCTCGAGACCACCGACAACTGCTGCGGGTTCAGCGGTGCCAGGGTCGGCACCTGCGCCTCGACAGCGCCCAGCGTCTTGAAAGGGTCGCGCTGGCGCTGCTGCAGCAGCCGCTCGGCAGTGGCCAGGTCCATGCCCTTGACCACCGCGGCAAGCACCTCGCGCGAAGTCGTGTTGACGTTGACCGGCGTGCGCACGGGCAGCAGGGTCACGTAGGGCTCGAGCAGCGCGATCGTGCTCGGGTCGATGCCGAACCAGGCGAGCTGCGCCAGCGCCCGCGGGCGCAGCGGCGCGCTGCTGCTGCCGTCCCGCGCACCGGCGGCCTGGGCGTCGCGCAAGCCGGCGGCGATGCGTGCGGCAACATCAGTCGACACGCCCACCGTCTGGCACAGGCGTTCCAGCACCTCGAGCTCGACGGCGACGATCTTGCCGCTGCCGTCGAGCAGGCTGGTCAGGTTGTAGCGCGCCTGCGCGTCGGTGATCACGCCGGAGAGGAAGGCGTCCGGCGCGTCGTCGGCGTTGCTCTTGTCGACGGCGAGGAAGGTCGACAGCCGGGCTTCCGCCAGCGGCGTGGCCCAGGGCTCGGTGAGCGCGGTCGGCCGGCCCGAGCGGGCATCCTCGCGCAGGATCAGCCGCGCCCAGTCGAGCGCGCCGTTGAGGATCCAGGCCGACTGCACACGCGCCCGCTCGGCCGCCTCGACCTGCACTGCGCGCCACTGCTGCCAGACCATCGAGGCAGCCAGCGTCACTACGAGCGTGACGATGATCAGCGCGGTGAGCAGGGCGGCGCCACGTTGGCGGCGCGGGGAGCGCTTTGGCACGTTCATGGCCCGAGCAGCGCGTCGCGCGTCAGCGTGCCGCTCATGCCGCTGCCTTCGGCGAAGCTCAGCACCACGCGCACGCCCGACGGCAGCGCCTGGCGCGGTGCGACGCCGCTGGCGGCACCCGGCGGCGGCGCCACCACGTTGCCGGTGGACTGCGCGTTGCTCCAGGCGTTGCCCTGGAAGAAGTAGACCTGCCACTGCGACACGCCGTCGAGCGTGCGCAACTGGCCGGGCTCGCCGCCCTGCAGCTGCTGGCTGGCGAACCAGCTGTCCTGCAGCGCTGCGCTGCCGGTGACCACCGGGCCGGCCCAGCGCAGCCAGGCGTTGCTGCCGGCCTCGGGCCGCAGCGACCAGGCGACCACCTGCACGCCCTCGGGCACGCCGCGGGTCATGCGCAGCGTCGCGCCGTCGAACACCAGCGGCGGCACGGCGCCGGTGTCCTGCACCGCGCCGAGGTCGGTCTGCCACTGGGCCAGCACGGTGTTCAGCCGCAGCGTCTGCTCGAGCAGGCGCTGGCTGGCGTCGCGCGTGCGCACGATGCCGTCCACGCCCTGCCAGGCCATCGCCGCCATGATCGACAGGATCAGCAGCGCGACCAGCACTTCGACGAGCGTGAAGCCCCTTTGCTGCGCCATTCAGTACCTGCCCAGGATGGTCGACAGCGACAGCACCGGCTGGCCCGCGTCGTTGGCGATCTGCGCGTCGACGCGGCGGAAGTTCGGGTTCGGCGTCGGCCGCACGACCAGCTTGCCGCTGTAGGTGCGGCCGAGCTGCTCGCAGACGAAGTCGCCATCGCCCACGCTCGGGAACTGCCTGGCCAGGCGCAGGCCCGTGAGCTGGTTGTCGGCACACCACTGCGCCGCAGTCACCTCGGACAGACGCTGTGCGTTGTTGGTCAGCGCGCCCGCAGCCTTGATGCCGGCGCCCAGCGTCACCGCGACGATGGCCACGCCGACCAGCACCTCGATCAGCGTGAAGCCGTGCGAGACGGGTCTGCGAGTCACGGTGCCGCCTCGCCGCCGGTGCTGACGACGAAGGGGCCGAGGCCGTCGGTATCGAGCACGAGGCGCTGCGCGTCCAGGCTCAGCACGATGCGCTGGCGCCCGATCAGCGGCTCGGGGCCGAGCACCACCGCGCGTGCGCCGACCACCTCGGCGCTGACGCCTTCGCCGAGCCAGCGTGTCGGCCGCTCGGCGCTGTCGGGCAGGCCGATGAAACGGAAGCCGGGCGTGTCGACCTGCTCGGCGCGCGGTTCCCAGCGTGCAGCGAGGCCGGAGGCGCGCGCCTCGGCGCGTGCCGATTCGAGCAGGGCGGCCAGGCGCGCGCCTTCCTGCTCGAGCCGCGTGGCGGCCGGGTCGCGCAGCGCGAGCGTGATGACGCTGCTGGCAATCGCGATCAGCGTGATGACGACCAGCAGCTCGATCAGCGTGAAGCCGGCTTGGCGAGATGTCGCGCGCGGTCGCACGAGGGCTCCGGGTTCACTGCCAGGAGCCGACCTCGGCGTCCTTGCCCTCGCCGCCGAGCGCGCCGTCTGCGCCGAAGCTGAAGACGTCGATCTCGCCCTTCAGGCCCGGGTTGGCGAACTGGTACGGCCGGCCCCAGGGGTCGTTGGGCAGTTTCTCGAGGTAGGGCTTCCAGTTCGGCGGGATGGCGCCACTGGTCGGCTTGACGACGAGCGCCTGCAGGCCCTGCTCGCCGCTCGGGTAACGCTGGTTGTCGAGCCGGTAGAGCTTGAGCGCCTGCATCAGGTTGTTCACGTCGGTGCGGGCGGCGGTCACGCGCGCGTCGTCGGCGCGATCGAGCACGTTGGGCACGATCAGCGCGGCCAGCACGCCGATGATCACCAGCACCACCATCAGCTCGATCAGCGTGAAGCCGCGCGCGCGGCGGGTGCGGGGCAGGGGCAGAGAGGATGACATCATGAAACGACCCGCCGGGGCAGGGCCGTGGTGTTGCAGACCCGGTCGATCATAATCCGCGCATGTTGGCAAGACTCACGGCCTTCGTCGTCTGGGCACTGGTGGCCGCCACCGCCGTGTTCTGGGGGCTGCGCATGTTCGTGCGCGCGCAGCCGGCACCGTCGTACACCGTGGCGGTGGGCGATGCGGCCGCGATGCGCGGCGACCTGTCCCGCGTGCTCGGCGCCACGCCGGTGGCCTCCGCCGGACCGGCCGCGCCGGCGCCCGAACTTGCTTCCCGTTTCAAACTGATCGGTGTGATGGCCAACAAGCGCAGCGACGGCAACGGCTATGCGCTGATCGCCGTCGATGCCAAGCCGGCGCGTGCCTACCCGGTCGGCGCGCGCCTGGACGGCGACATCGTGCTGCAGTCGGTCAGCCTGCGCAGCGCCTCGATCGGCGCAGCGCAGGGCGGCCCGGCGGCGACGCTCGAGATCCCCGCGCTGCCGGCGCCGGCCACCGGCACCCTGCCGGGGCCCGGTGATGGCCTGACCTTCGGGGCGGCTGCGGCGCCTGCACCCATGCTCGCCCCGACCCCCCGGCCGGCGCCAGCGCCGCTGCCGCTGCCGTCGGGCGCGGTGGTTCCGCAGGGCCTGCCACCGAGCACCGTGACGACGCCGAACCCGCAACAGGGCGTGCCCCCGCCACCGCGTTCGCGCACGCCGGGCGTCACCAACCGCTGACCAGCCAGCGCTGAAGCCCTCCCCGGGGCCGCGGTTCAGTTCAGCGAGCCGGCTCCGGTCGGGCTGGACATCGGCGCCGGCAGCGACGGCCCCGGGTCCTCGCCCTCCGCCACTTCCGTCAGCAGCGCCGCGGCACTGCGCACCAGCGGCCAGGCCAGCGTGGCGCCGGTTCCGTCGGTGCTTTCCATGCCGAGCTCGAGCAGTGCCGTGGCCTGGAACAGCGACAGCGCGCGGTCCAGCCCGTGGTGGTTGTGGCTGCGGCAGTAGACGCAGTAGTCGGTCACGGCGGGCGCGATGCGCGAGGCCACCATCAGCGCGGCGCAGGCCGTCATGCCGTCGGCGATAACCAGGTGCCGCTTGCTACCCGCCACCAGCATCACGCCGACCATCATCGCCATCTCGAAGCCGCCGAACGCCGCCAGCACCTCGACCGGGTCATTGGCGTCCTTGTGGCGCGTCTGCGCACCCTGCAGCACGCCGACCAGGTGGTTGAGGTCTTCCGGCGGCATGTTCGGGCCGGACAGCAGCAGGTCGCGCAGCGGCGTATCGGCCAGGCGCGACAGCACCAGCGCCGCGCTCTCGTGTGCACCCACGCCGATGCCGGCGCAGGCGATCACGTTGCCGGGCAGCGAGTCGGCGATCTCCATGCCGGCGCGGATGGCCGCATGGGCCTGGTCGAGCGACATCGCCATCGTCGCGCGCGAGCTGCGCGTGCCGTGGGCGATCTTGCGCGCCAGCAAGCGCGCGTGCGGCGCCACCGGCTCGGCGACGCCGCAGTCGACCACGGACAGTTCCAGGCCCTGGATGCGCGCGAACACCGACACCGGCAGTTGCGAGCCGAGCAGCCGTGCCACCAGCTTGGCCGTCGAGGCCCGCCCGGGGATGCCGATGCCGTCCACCGCGAGGCCGTGGTCGGAAGCGAACAGAACGATCTGCGGCGAGCGGAAGCGCGGCTTGAGCGTGTTCTGCACCAGCCCGAGGCGGATCGCCAGCGGCTCGAGCTCGCCGAGGCTGCCCGTGGTCTCGCTGCGGCGCTGCAGCTTTTCGCGCAGGGCCTGTTCGAGCAGCGGGTTCGCGGTGGGCGTGATCAGTGATCGGTTGACGGACATGGAAGAAGTGACGCAGTCCGGGCGGGGGTCGTCATTGTGAGGGGCGCTGCCCAGCCACGCAATCGCGATGCCAGGCCGCTCAGCGCAGGAACATCCGGTACACCGGGTTGTCGGTCTCGTCGGTGCACGGGTAGGCGAGCGTCTGGAGGAAGTCGCGGAAGGCCTTCTTGTCTGCCTTGGGCACCTGGATGCCGACGAGGATGCGGCCGTAGTCTGCACCCTGGTTGCGATAGTGGAACAGGCTGATGTTCCAGCCCGGGTGCATGCTGGACAGGAAGCGCATCAGCGCGCCGGGCCGCTCGGGGAAGATGAAGCGGTACAGCCGCTCGTCCAGCGCGAGTTCGCTGCGCCCGCCGACCATGTGGCGCAGGTGCTGCTTGGCCAGTTCGTCGTCGGTCAGGTCCAGCGCCTCGAAGCGGTGGCGGCGGAAGTTGCGCGCCAGCTTGTCGGCCTCGTCGCGGTTGGCGATCGCCACGCCGACGAACACGTGGGCCTGCTGCGAGTCCGAAATGCGGTAGTTGAACTCGGTGACGGCGCGCGGGCCGATCAGTTCGCAGAAGCGCCTGAAGCTGCCGCGTTCCTCGGGGATCGTGACGGCGAAGATCGCCTCGCGCTGCTCGCCGACCTCGGCGCGCTCGGCAACGAAGCGCAGCCGGTCGAAGTTCATGTTCGCGCCACAGGTGATGGCGACGAAGTTGCGACCCTTGGGCTTGTGCTGCTCGACGTACTGCTTGACGGCCGCCACACCCATCGCACCGGCCGGCTCGAGGATGCTGCGCGTGTCCTGGAACACATCCTTGATCGCGGCGCAGACCGCGTCGGTGTCGACGACCACGAAGTCGTCGACCAGCTTGCGCGCCAGGCGAAAGGTCTCCTCGCCGACCAGCTTCACCGCCGTGCCGTCGGAGAACAGGCCCACGTCGCCCAGCGTGACCCGCTTGCCGGCGCGAACCGAGCGCAGCATCGCGTCGGAGTCGTTCATCTGCACGCCGATGATCTTGATCTCCGGCCGCACCGACTTGATGTAGGCCGCGACGCCCGAGACGAGGCCGCCGCCGCCGATGGCGACGAACACCGCGTCGATCGGCCCCTGGTGCTGGCGCAGGATCTCCATGCCGATCGTGCCCTGGCCGGCGATGACGTCGGGATCGTCGAACGGATGCACGAAGGTCAGGCCGTTCCTGCGCTCGAGTTCCTTGGCGTGCACGTAGGCGTCGGAATAGCTGTCGCCGTGCAGCACCACCTCGCCTCCGAGTGCGCGCACCGCGTCGATCTTCAGCTGCGGCGTGGTCACCGGCATCACGACCAGGGCGCGGCAGCCGAGCTGCCGGGCGCCGAGCGCCACGCCCTGCGCGTGGTTGCCTGCCGAGGCGCAGATCACGCCCCGCGCGAGCTGCGCTGCGCTCAGGTGCGCCATCTTGTTGTACGCGCCGCGCAGCTTGAAGCTGAACACCGGCTGGTTGTCCTCGCGCTTGAGGAACACCTGGTTGCCCAGACGGCTCGACAGGTTGCGCGCGAGCTCCAGCGGCGTTTCCTGCGCAACGTCGTAGACGCGGGCGGTGAGGATCTTCTGCAGGTAGTCGGCGAGCGTCGGCGCGGCGCTCTTCTTCTTGCTGTCGGGGCTGCGGCGCGGGCCGGCCATGCGCGTCTCCAGAGGGGCTCTTGCGGCGCCGCATCATAACGGCCGCTCAAGATGCGGCCGCGCACAGAAAAAAGCCCAAGGCATTGCTGCCTTGGGCTGAATCCACCAATGGAGGAGGTGGAGGAGACAAACGGAACGGCGGTCGAAACGCGCGCAAACGAAACA